>JAZRFL010000057.1:0-6640 GCA_045661365.1 Acutalibacteraceae bacterium
TTGGGCATTTCCAAAATCTCATTGATGGTCGAAAAGCTCATGCGTTCGTTGGTACCAAGGCGTACTTTTTTCACGTTTACCATCGGTATTACCACTCCATTCAAAGTTGAACTTTTTCTGCTTAAAATCAGGGTTTTTACAGGAAAAAAAGCCCTGTTGGGTGTACCCTACCCGACAATATGCGCAAATAAACCCATATTGATACATTTTCATATTGTATTACAACCGATTGCAAATGTCAAGAGGATTTTAAAAAAATATATATTTTTATCCGATTCTCAAAAAATGGGATGATATCGTGCTTTTTCCCTCGATAAAAGAACACACGGTGCAGTTGATTAATGTTTGGCGATTGTTCTCCTCCCCGTGCCTCTTGACAATTGAAAACAAATCATATAATATACCCATAGTATGAAAAAGAGGTGAGCCGATGATCGAGTTACAAGAACGCCCCGAACGGGCGTTGCTGATTGGGTTGGACACCGGTGTGGAAGACACCGAGTCCTTGCTGGAGGAATTGGCGGAATTGACCGAAACAGCCGGTGCCGAAGTAGTGGCAGTTATGACCCAAAAGTTGCCTTGCCCCGAAAAGGCCACCTTTATCGGTAGCGGGAAATTGCAAGAGGTTACCGAGTTTTGTCAGAACAACGACGTGGATCTGTTGATTTTTGACACCGAGCTTTCCCCTACCCAACAACGGAATATTGAAGAAACCACCGGTGTGCGCACCATTGATCGTACCCTATTGATCTTGGACATTTTTGCAGGACGGGCAAGCTCAGGTGAAGGTCGTATTCAAGTGGAGCTGGCGCGGTACCGTTATTTGCTTCCCCGCCTGACCGGGCAAGGACAAAAGCTGTCCCGTCAAGGGGGCGTAGGCATGCGCCGCGGCGCGGGGGAAAGTAAGCTGGAAACCGACAAGCGACACATTCGCCGTCGGATTTATGCTTTGAATGAGCAATTAAAGGAAATTGAAGTACGGCGGGAAAATCAACGCAAACGTCGCCGTAAGAACGGAATCCCCACCGTCGCCATTGTAGGATATACCAATGCCGGCAAATCCACCTTAATGAACTTTCTCACCGAAGCGGGTGTATTGGTGGAGGATATGTTATTTGCTACCTTAGATCCTACCGCACGGGGACTGAAATTGCCCGACGGGCGCAACGTAATGCTGGTGGACACGGTCGGTCTGATCCGCAAACTCCCCCACCATTTGGTTGAAGCTTTTCACTCCACTTTGGAAGAAGCCGCCGAAGCCGACGTAATCTTAAACGTATGTGATCTGTCCAATCCCGAAGCAGAAGAACACCTAAAGGTAACCAACGACCTGCTTGCCGAATTAGGATGCGGCGAGATTCCCGTACTGTCGGTATTTAACAAGATCGATCTGGTAGACGATCCCCATTTATTACCTCGCAAAAGCATAGGGATCTCTGCTTTAAAGGGAGAAGGGATTGATCGTCTGCTGGAAGAAATTGCCAACGCCTTGCCCCCTACCCGCGTACGAGTGGAAATGCTGTTGCCCTTTCATCGGGGTGAGATTGCTCCTATCTTGCGAAAAAACGGGGTAATCCATGCCGAGGAATACGTAGCGGAAGGATTAAAGTTGGATTGCACCATTGATAAGATCGATGCAGAAAAATACCAAGAGTTTGTGACACATATAATAGAATAATGAAAGAAAGCAAGACGGGAGTTCGTACGAACTGCCGTCTTGCTTTCTTTCAAATGCTATTGGTATGAAAAATCGTTCACAATATACCCTCATATTTTTCTCAACAGTTCTTGCGGAGTACGAATCAGACAGTCTGCACCTGCTTTGGTCAGTTCCTCTTCATCACGAAATCCCCAAGTAACTCCCACAGCGGTGAGTCCTGCATTTTTTGCGGTTTGCATATCTACCCCCGAATCCCCCACAAACAAGGTTTCTTCCGGTTTTGCTCCCAGTTGCTCCATAACGTGTAAGGTCATGGTGGGATCGGGTTTCAAGGGAAACGTGGGATTGTTGCCCCACACACGGGGAATCGTATCGCCAAACAATTCGGCCACAATTCGTTTTGCCATGGGTTCTGGTTTGTTGGTCACCACCGCCATGGTAATTCCTTTTTTATACAACGCTTGCACCATTTCTTTGACACCGTCGTAAGGAGCGGTATGTACAAGATAATGGGTGCCGTAGTATTCCAAATATTCTTGCAACATTTGAGCAAACAGATCCTCGGCAATTTCTGCCCCAATGGCTCGTTTTAGTTGCATTTTGGCGCCGTTTCCCACGTAGGTTTTAAAATTTTCAACAGGACGTGCTGAAAAGCCATGACGGGTCAACACCGTGTTGGTAGCGATCGCCAAATCTTGCAAGGTGTTGCACAACGTGCCGTCTAAGTCAAACAAAATGGTTTTGATCATAATTTTTTCCTTTCAACAAACAAGTAAAAAAGGGCGAGCCAAGCTCGCCCCTTGTTTATGGTTTACCTTATTCGGCAAAGCCGGATTGTACCAATTTTACCAAGCCTTCAACAGCTGCTTCTTCGTCGGCGCCGTCGGCAATGATAGAAATGGTAGTACCGCCTACGATACCCAAAGACAAAACGCCCAACAAGCTTTTGGCATTTACACGGCGATCTTCCCGTTCGACCCAAATAGAAGATTTGAATTCATTGGCTTTTTGAATGAAAAAGGTAGCGGGACGAGCGTGCAGACCGACTTTATTTTGAACAGTAACTTCTTTAACAAACATTTCAGAATCTCTCCTAAGCTTAAGTAAAAATAGTTTCTCACATATGCAGTATTATACCACAAAAAATCAATTCGTCAACGAATTTCGTCGAATCTTTTGGCAATTCCAAAAAGTTCTACTCTCGTGCCAAACCTCTCGGGAAAACCGAGGAAAGCTTTGTGCAATTTTAACAGAAATCATTTTTCGATTTCGGTAGAATCCCCCAAGGGCTCATCCGACTCAATTTGTGCCAAAAATGCCTTATCTTGTTTGGTCAAAGCGACTTTTTCAAACAGATCGGGACGTTTGCGTTTGGTACGCAACAGGGATTGCTGTCGACGCCACGCGTCTATATTTTTATGATGCCCCGAAAGAAGCACCTCCGGGACTTCGCGTCCTTTCCATTCTCTGGGACGGGAATACTGAGGATACTCCAAAAGACCGGCATAATGGCTTTCTTCCGTAAAGCACTCTTCTGCCGACAACACCCCCGGTACCATACGACAAACACAGTCGGCAAGCACCAACGCAGGCAATTCTCCTCCGGTAAGCACGTAGTCCCCAATGGAGATCTCCTCTACCTGCAATTCCTCTAACACCCGCTCGTCTACCCCTTCGTAATGTCCGCAAATCAGAACCAACCGAGGCAATTTCGAGAGTTCCACCGCCTTGGCTTGGGTCAAGGGTTTGCCCTGCGGAGACAAATAGATGGCATGGGGCGGTGCGGGATGCATTTCTTTCACCGTCATATAACAATCGTAAATGGGCTGGGCTTGCATTACAACACCCATACCACCGCCAAAAGGCGTGTCGTCTACTTGTTTTTGCTTGTTTTCGGTATAATCTCGAATGTTATGGCAAGCAACGTCTATGATCCCCTTTTTCCATGCGCGACCGATGATGCTTTCGGCCATGACCTGTTGACACATTTGGGGAAACAAGGTCAAAATGTCAATCCTCATCTTCAAAAATTCCTTTCAACGGGGTAATAAACACCTGTTGTTCGTCCACATTCACCACATCTACCACCGACGGAACAGCGGGAATCAAATACTCTTTTTCATGGTTGGTGATATGCCACACGTCGTTGGCACCGGTTTGGGACACATCGGTGATTTCACCCAAGCATTCCTTGGTTTGGGTATGGTACACCTGACACCCCAACAAATCAACGATCAAATACTGCCCTTTTTTGAGTTTTAGGGCTTTGCGATCCAAATACAAGGTTTTGTTGCGCAAGGCTTCGGCTTGTTCTACCGTGTCGATTCCCTTCACCTTTAAAATAACCATTTGCTTATGGGCACGGGCATTGACGATTTTAAGCGCCTGCGTTCCCGAAGCATCTAAATACAACTGTTTATGAATGGTCAAATCTTCGGGCGTATCGCACCAAGGTTGCACCCGTAATTCACCCCGAACCCCGTGGGTACCGGTAACGACCCCTGTTTCAATATATTGCTGTTTCATAATAGATAGTTCCTTTATTCTTCACGTTTTTTTCGACCCATTAAATTTTCCACCGCATCACGAGGGGAAGCATTTTCGTAACAAATGCGATAACACTCGGCGGCAATGGGCATTTCCACCTGCAAACGATTTGCCAATCCGATTGCCGAAGCCACCGCAAAAAAGCCTTCTACCGTACCTACCATGTCCACAGCGGTCTGAGGGGCAATACCTTTGCCGATCAGCTCCCCTGCCCTATGGTTACGGGAATAAATACTACCGCAAGTTACGATCAAATCGCCAATTCCCGTCAACCCCAAAAAAGTCTCGGTTTTGGCACCCATGGCCTCGCCAAGGCGAGCCATTTCGGCAATTCCTCTGGTCATGAGAGCCGCTTTGCAATTGTCACCCATGTTAAGGCCATCGCTGATGCCTGCCGCTAAGGCTATAACATTTTTCAAAGCGCCACCCAGTTCTACCCCAATAATATCGGTGTTTACATACACCCGCAACGAGGGTTGCATAAACACGTCTTGCACCCAGCGTGCGGCATTTAGATCCGCCGAGGCGCTAACGATGGAGGTGGGTAATCCCCGCGCCACTTCTTCGGCGTGGGTCGGTCCTGAAAAGGCAACGACCGAATGCAGAGGAATCTCTTCTTCTATGATCTGACTCATGCGGTACCCCGTTTGGGCTTCGATCCCCTTGGCGGCGTCGATCAGCACACATGTTTGCGACACGTAGGGTTTGAGCTTTTGTGCGGTGGAACGGATATGCACCGAGGGAACGGCAAATACAATACCGTCTGCTTGTGCCGCCGTCGCAAGGTCGGTGGTCAATTGTAATGTGGCAGGTAACCGAACTCCCGGCAACAACTTATGGTGTTCTCTTTCCCGTTTCAGTTCTTCGATCTCATGTTCGAAGCAAGACCATACCGTCACCGTGTGACCGTTGCGATGGGCCGCCAACGCAAGACCCAAGCCCCAACCACCGGCACCTAAAACCGTAATATTTGCCATGAGTTCCTCCCTAAAAAATCGTACTTGTGGTTATTATATCAAATCAAGCGCAAAAAAACAAGAGGAACAAGGCAAAACCTTGTTCCTCTTTCGTGAATCTTATTCGGTCAACGCTAAATCAAAATTCTGATGCACCGTTTCTGTCTTGGTGCTGTCAGTCTGATTGATGATCTGTTTGGTGTCCACCGACAGTTTGGTCTTTTGGGCCAATAATCCGTCTACCCACACAAAGCACAAATTATATTGTTCCTCTTCGTAGGTAACATCGCTTTGATCGGCATACAGTTCCATGTCCAAATACAGGGTATTGCCACCCAAGGAGTTCACACCGACCGAAACAGGAGTCAGGTCATTCCCCAAATGATTCCAAATTGAAGACATCACCACCAACGCTTTCCCGTCGTCAAAATCCCGTTGGGAAACCAAATCATAATAGAATTGTTTGGTATCGGTTGCGTTTTTATCTAAAATCCGTTCATCCAACAGCCGCACATAGTCTTCATAAGAATGGCAAATACCTGCGTTTGCAAAGGGCGCGAAAGAAGTTGCAGAATCAGCGGGTTTCAACGACCCGTCGGCCTCCACCATTTCAAAACTGATATTGTTGATAGCGGTAGTTTTAACGGGACTCCAGAAAGGTTTATAATAATGTTCTTCTCGTCCGGTTGGTTGATCATGTTCGTCAAATTGCTTGACCGTAACCGAAAGCCAGTTGGTTGCCTCGCTCAATTGCGCTCCAAGGTCGATCAGGCGGTCATATTCCAACCACAAAACATATAGGTCGTTTTGTTCCACCTCTGCACCACCGTGCATTTCCAACGTCACGTCAAGTGTCAGTGAACCGTCTGCATCAATTTGGTAGTCGCCTATATTCGCCCTGCACCCCAAATTGCCAAAAGCAACCGGAATCACAATGGGAACAAAACGGTGATAAGTAAGAACATGCAACCGTTTATAGGCCTCGTTTTGCACGTTTAGCATAGAGAAAATATGACTGGCAGATCCACTTCCACCATCGGCCCAATACGCGGCAATTTCGGCCGGCGGAAGGTCATTCATATTCATGGTGCCCACGTCGATTTTGGTCAGCATACCATGTTTGGAATTGGGCAACCAATAGGTTTTCGTGGTGGTAATGGTTTGATGTTGAGCCCGTTCAATTCCTTTGATTTGGAAAAATTCAGGAGTATGTTGAAGTTTTTGAATTTGAGCGGCGTACCATTTGTTTTGGGGATAGTCTTTTATATCGCCGTAGTAATGTTCTTCAATTTCCAAAAACAGCGTGTCATTTTCCCGTTTAGCCGAAAGCAAAGTTACGTCGGTAGATTCAAAATAGGTGGTGGAGTTGAAAACCAACAAACTGTTGGTTTGAAAATAGGATGTGGTATAAACTTCCACTGCTTGCCACTTTTTGGTAAAAATTAAAACCTCGTATTGTACAAAGGTATCGATTAGG
>JAZRFL010000058.1:0-11882 GCA_045661365.1 Acutalibacteraceae bacterium
ACTGTTTCCCGCGGGATTCGTTGCCCCATTATTCGTCAAGGTGACGATTTGGCTGCTATTGTTTCCGATAGTGTGATCGCTGCCGCAAAAAGCGAAGGCTTTGAACTTCGTGATCGCGATGTAATTTCCATTACCGAATCCATTGTAGCACGTGCCCAAGGAAACTATGCTTCTATCGAAGATATTGCTACCGATGTTCGCAACAAGCTGGGTGGCGAAACGGTTGGGGTTATTTTCCCCATTTTGTCTCGTAACCGTTTTGCAATTTGCTTAAAAGGGATCGCCATGGGTGCTAAGAAGATTGTTTTGATGCTTAGTTATCCCTCAGACGAAGTTGGTAACGAGCTTGTTAGCTTAGACAAATTGGACGAAGCAGGCATCAATCCTTACTCTGATGTGCTTTCTTTGGAAAAATACCGTGAGTTATTTGGCGAAAATCGTCACGAATTCACAGGTGTAGACTATGTTGAGTATTATGGTGAATTGATCAAAGAATGTGGCGCCGAGGTTGAAATCGTTTTTGCTAACCAAGCCAAAACGATTTTGAACTATACCGATTGTGTTTTAACCTGTGATATTCATACTCGTGCCCGTACCAAACGTATCTTAAAAGCGGCAGGTGCCAAGGTCGTTTGTGGTTTGGACGATATCTTAAATCAACCCATTACCGGCGGTTGCAATGAAAATTACGGCTTATTAGGTTCCAACAAATCCACCGAAGACACCATCAAATTGTTCCCTCGTGAATGTAAAGCGTTGGTGCTCGATATTCAAAAACGCATATTCGATGCTACCGGCAAGCATGTTGAAGTTATGGTATACGGCGATGGTGCGTTTAAAGATCCCCAAGGTAAAATTTGGGAATTGGCAGACCCGGTGGTTTCTCCCGCGTATACCGACGGCTTGATCGGCACCCCCAACGAACTGAAATTGAAATATCTTGCCGACAATGATTTCAAAGATCTGTCGGGAAATGAATTGAAAGAAGCAATTTCTGCCAGTATTCGTCAAAAGCAAGGTAATTTGGTTGGAAATATGGCTTCTCAAGGTACGACGCCTCGTCAATTGACCGATTTGATCGGTTCCTTGTGTGACTTGACCAGTGGTTCGGGTGACAAAGGTACTCCTGTCGTGTTGGTTCAAGGCTATTTCGACAATTATACCAACTGATCCAATAGGTTGTAAACAAAAAACGGAGTCAAACTGACTCCGTTTTTTGTTATTAATGGATATCTTTTTTGGGGTAATGAAAATAGGCTAGTAAAATGCCACCTGCCGTTAATAAGAGTCCGATTATTAATTTGGTGATTTCTAATGACTCTCCGTTTACAAGTGCCGTTCCGTTTGCATACCCAAACGGTGTAATGTATTTCAAAAACTCGGTTTCTTCGGTAAGTGAAGCAATAATATCCAAAAAATACAGTCCTACCGACATTCCCAATCCAATACCGATTCCACCTCGCCTCAGCAGAGAGGAAAGACCAAACGTCATGGCGCCGATTTGTAGTTGTAACATAAAATATAACAAGAACAACTGTAACATGGTACCGAGTTCCAAGGTTGTACCAATCGCGAAGCAACACCCCAATACCACGAGCAAAACGACCACGTTTAAAACAGTCAAGGCTATTACCAGAGAAAGGAGTTTTTCGGTTACAACTCGTTTTCGTGAGATAGGGTGGGTCAACAAAAATTCTGCTGTACGACCACTTTCTTCTTTGCTTAACATACGAATTCCGGTAATTGCCGCAAATAACGTGGCACCAAGCCCGAATTCCGCAGAAAACTCCGAAGCAAAATATTTCATAAAGTTTCCGTACATGCTTTCCATATCGATCTGCATATCGGCAAACATTTCACCCAATTGCGCCATGGATTGTTCCATAATAGGATAAATCAATACGCAAATTGCCATTATCGAAGACAAAGCCGCCGTCCAAATAATAAGCGACAAGCGAGACAACTTCAAATCTAATTTCAATAAATGCACGTTATTCATCCTCCTTTTGATAAAATTGGAAAAAAACGTCTTCCAAGTCGGTGTCGGAAATCGTTAAATCTTCAAATTGACAGTTGCGTAATTCGAAAAGTAGTTGATTCACGTCTCCGCGATATAAAAACGATACGGTCGTGCCGTCGTTTTTCATGTCGTAAATATGCTCAAAGCAAAGGGGAGAACGAACACCGCGTAAGCATACCCGTTTGGCGCCTGTGTGTCCAAAACGCTCTATGTTGTCACAAGCGAGCAACGTTCCATTGCTGATAACAGCCGCGTGCGTGCAATGTTTTTCTACTTCCGACAAAGCGTGAGACGATAAAAATACCGTAGCACCTTCGTTGTTGCGCTCTTTCATGATTTGATAAAATTCACGTTGCATCAAAGGATCCAAACCGCTGGTCGGCTCATCCATAATGTACAATGCCGGTTTGTGTTGCAGAGCGCAAACCATACCGACTTTTTTTCGGTTTCCCAGGGAAAGCTCGTTGATTTTGCGTTCGGTATCCAGTTGGAGCCGTTCACATAGCCGTACCGCTTCTTGCGTGCAATCCATATTCCGAAGGTTAGCAGAAAACTTTATAACGTCCTTGACCTTCATCCGCCCGTATAAATTGATTTCTGACGGCAAATATCCAATTTGAGATAGTATTTTTGTAGAATCCTTGCCCACGTCCGCTCCCAGTACGGTCGCTTTTCCTTCTGTTGGATGTAACAATCCCAACAAAAGCCGTATGGTGGTACTTTTTCCTGCTCCGTTAGGGCCAATAAATCCTAAAAAATCGCCCTGCTCAACGCTCAAATTTACTTGTTCGATTCCACGAGCAGAGCCATAGTGTTTGGTTAAACCAATGGTTTCAATTGCCTTCATTCGTCACACTCCTGTCTACGATCGATTATAATTGATTCGAATTTCCATGTCAATATATTTGCCGATTTATAAAACGAATTACCAAAATATTTCTTATTAATTTTTTGGAATAACATTGACAAAATAAAATGATGTTCTATAATGATATTATTATCTAAATTTGTCGAATTATCGAGGGTGCGATATTATGCAAGCAGAAATGATTCAAAATAATCGCTGTCAACCGTGGAAATATATGGCTTTGTTTCCGCTAGTTGTTTTATATTATGAAGTTGTTTTTCGCCTGTCGACTACGGGCGGACTGTTTCGGGTAGATTTGATTTATTTGCTTTTGTTTTCTGTTGCTTATGGGGGAATCGGCTATCTGTTGTCAACCGCTACCAAAAGCGACAAATTCAATCGCATTGTCACGGGAACGTTGATCGTATTGTCGGCGGTTCCTTACGTTATTGAATTTTTCATTTATCGTCAGTTTAAACAGTTTTATGACGTTGCCATGATTTTTGGCAGCGCGGGCGACGCGGTAGGGGACTACTATGGCGAAATGTTTGATTTGATCTTCTGCTTCGACGGTATTTTCCACATTATTTTGTTTGCGGTTCCCATTACCTTGTTCTTGTTGTTCAAAAAACGCTATTTACAAACCTTACGTGCTACCTTGGTTACACGGTGCGTCGCGGCAGGGGCTATGGTAGTGTTGTACCTGCTCAGCGTTCTGCTTGTTATGGCAAATGACGTGCATTCTTTGACTTATACCAAACAATATAACTTCCAAGGTGCCGTAGAAACCTTTGGTTTATATTCCGGTTTGCAGTTAGATTTGGAATCGGTGATTTTTGGCGATTCCGATGATGCATTTGAAATGCCGGGCAGTATGGTTGTGCCTACTGTGCCGGGTGCCGACAAGCCAAATGACGAACCCATTGAATATGGATATAACCAAATGAATTTGAACCTAAGCGGTGGCTCGGATCGTATAAAAGATTTAAACGAGTACGTCAGTCTGCAAGAAGCATCGCGTAAAAACAAATATACGGGTATGTTTAAAGGCAAAAACTTAATATTTATTAGTGCCGAAGCCTTTACCGGTGCTGTGATCAGTCCTGAATTGACCCCCACCTTGTATCGCTTGGCAACCAAGGGAATCAACTTTACCGACTATTACCAACCCGACAGTGCGGGGACAACGGGCGGTGAATATCAAAATATATTTGGTATGTTGCCTACGTCAGGCGGTTCTTCTTTTAAAGAAACTGCCGACAACCTCAATTATTTTACCATGGGTAGTCAGTTGGATCGTTTGGGGTACTACGGTAAAGCCTATCATAACAACACCTATACCTACTACGATCGTGACAAAACCCACGTAAATTTAGGGTATTCCGACGGTTTTATGGGGTACGGCAATGGCATGGAACAATACGTGCGTAAAACTTGGCCCCAAAGCGATTTGGAAATGGTGGCAGGTACGTTGCCTACCTATATTGACAAACAACCCTTCAACATTTACTATATGTCGGTCAGTGGTCACAGTAACTACGACCGTAGCGGAAATATGATGACCTCCAGACATTGGGACAAGGTAAAAGACCTCCCTTATTCTGACCCGGTCAAGGGTTATATTGCCGCCAATTTGGAATTTGAAGCCGCTTTGACACATTTGGTAGATGAACTGGAGAAAAAGGGGATAGCCGACGACACGGTGATTTGTATTTCTGCTGACCACTTCCCCTATGGTTTAGACGATGACGGTAGTTTGGGTGATTTGCCCTATTTGTCTGAATTGTTTGGGCAAGAGGTCAACAACTATTTTCAGCGTGACCGCAACCGCCTGATTTTGTGGTGCGGTTCCTTGGAAAAAGAGCAACCCATCGTGGTCGACACGCCCACCTTTAGTCTTGACATTTTGCCCACCTTGTCCAATTTGTTCGGTACTGAGTTTGACTCTCGGTTGTTCCCGGGACGAGATGTTTTTTCCGATGCACCCGCCTTGGTCTATAACACCAACTATGATTGGAAGACCGAGCACGGCACTTACTTTGCTTCATCGGGAAAATTTGTTCCAAATGACCCTGCGGTTTCTTTGCCGGACGATTATATCGATACTGTAAAAACCATTGTTCGCAATAAAATACGGTATTGTAAATGGTCGCTTGAAAACGATTATTATCGTGCTTTGTTTGGTTGATTTTTTTGCCGCCTTCTGTGAAAGAAGGCGGCTTTTTTTAGTGTAATGATGATCACATAATATTTTCAAAAAATAAATATAACAATATATTGTGTATTTTCTTATTAATTACGTTATATATATTGTTTTTGTCGAAATTTTGAATATTTGTATAAAAAGCCCAAGAAAATTAAAGGTGTTTTTAAGGTTTTCTATTGACATTTAACAAGGTTTATGGTACAATCTATTAGCACAATTATATCTATCTGGGAGTCTACCTTGTATGAAGAAGATTATCGCCTTGTTTATGTCGCTTGTGACCATACTTACCGTATTGGCTTGTTTATCCATACAACCTGTGGTTGCGGCAGACACGTTGTGGGGCATAGACGTTTCTTTTTATCAAGGCAACATTAACTGGAGCCAAGTAAAAGCCGCGGGTGTTGATTTTGTTATTCTTCGTGGCTGGTGCTACGGTAAAGATAGTAAGTTTGAAGAATATTATGCCGGTGCCAAGTCGGTTGGCCTTCCGGTTGGGGTGTATGTTTACACCTACGGCTTGACAGAATCTGCCATTGTTAGCGAAGTAGACAGCTTGATCAACAACTGCTTAAAAGGTAAACAGTTTGAATTTCCCATTTACGTAGATATGGAGTGCACCTCTTATCAAGGCAACAGCGGTTGGGTGAGTGGGTATGACACAAACTCAAAATCGACCAACGCCGCTTTGATGGATGCTGCCTGCCGTCGATTGGAAAATGCAGGCTACTACGCAGGTATGTATACCTATACCAGCTTTATCCAAAGCTATTTAGACGTTTCTAACTTAAAAAATAAATACACCATGTGGATCGCCGATTATCGTGCCACTTGTGGTTACAACGGCCCTTACGACATGTGGCAGTATTCTTCCACCGGTAGTGTCAACGGTATTTCCGGTAGCGTAGACATGAACTATTGCTACTTTAACTTTGAGCCGGTTATCAAATCCATTGGGCTCAACGGTTATGAACCCAGTACCACCTATCCGTATAAAAACGACGACGGTAGCTTAACGCTCTATGACGGGGAGTACGCCCATACCATTTCTTCCGACTATGCTACCAACTACGGGGTATCTACCGATCAAAAAACCCAAGGCAACAAGTCTTTGAAAATGACCTGCACCAATCCGAATACGCAATATAATTCCAGCAGAGTCGGCGGTATGTTGCATCATCGCTTGAACCAAAAAGCCAACCTTTCGGGGTATGATATTGTAGCCTTTGACATTTACCTTACCAAAAAAATGGAAGGGTCTCACGGGTTCCAAGTAAACTTTAACACTTCGGGTGAAGACGGCTTCAATAAATTGGTTGCCCTAAATGACAGAGGGCCCGGTTGGGTGAAATTCGAAATTTTAAAATCTGAAATTCCGGCCGCCGTAAGCGGTGCCGATTGGTCAAATATCAACAATCTGCGCCTGTCTTGGTTTAACTACGCAGGGTGGACCACAACCACCGAGTTTTATATTGACAACATTCGTGCCTATAATGCATCTGCGGTTGATCAAGCGGTAGAAAATGTAAAAAACAAGATATCGGCTTTGCCCCAACCGCGTGACGTTCGCCCTGAACACGAATCGGCGGTAAATGAAGCGCAAACCGCCTTTCTTGCCTTAAACGAGCAACAAAAAACATCGGTAGGGGCCGACTTGACTCGTAAACTTTCCGATTGTCTTGCCGCTTTGGACAAAGCAATCAATCATAAAAAGGCGATCGACCACGTTATGCAAGAGATCGATCGGTTGCCGCCTCCCGGTGATGTGAAGCATGAACATCGCGAACATATTTACAACGTGCGTGATTTGTTTGACCGCTTGACCGAGGAACAACGCACCGAGGTGACCAATAGTCAAAAATTAGCCGACATTTTGTCTGCTTATGAAGCGTTGCCACCGGAAATTACCGCTTTTTATGGCGACGTTGACCAAAACGGAGTTGTTAGTGCCGCCGACGCTCTTGAACTGTTAAAATCGGTCGTTGGGAAAGTGGTGCTTTCCACTCAACAATTTGTGAATGCCGACGTTGACGGCAACGGTATGATCAGCGCGGCCGATGCCTTGCTGATTTTGCAAGAAGTGGTTGGCAAAATTACGGTGTTTCCCGTTGAATTGGCTTAATTGTTAAGCAAATCTAAATTATGAAAAAGAGGTCCTTGGTATGAAAGGTTTTAAAATTGCTTGGAATATTATAACCTGGCTTTTGGTTATTTTATGTGTATTGTTGGCAGTCGCCTTGGTTGGTGTTCGTTTATTTGGGATTGAACCCTATATTGTTCTTTCCGGCTCTATGGAACCGGAATACCACGTTGGCTCTGTCATTTATTTGCAACAAGTGGAGCCTGAAGAGATTCAAGTGGGCGACCCCATTACCTACGAGGTTGACGGTCTCGACGAAGCCTGCACCCACCGTGTGATAGAGGTGGACAAAGAAGGCAAATGCTTTAAGACCAAAGGGGATGCCAATGACACCGCCGACGGAAAAACAGTACCCTTCGACGCTTTGCTTGGTAAACCCATTTTCCACATTCCCCAATTGGGCTATTTGGCAAATGAACTGAATCAACCTTACGGTAAAATGATTGTAATTTCCGCTGTATGCGTGCTCTTGTTGTTGATTATTGTTCCCAGTTTCTTTACGGTTAGTCCCAAGAAAGATGAAGATGAAGAATCCGACGACGAGCAAGATGACACCATGTCAGGCGAAGCCCGCGCAGAGTTAGAACAACAACTGCAAGCCTTGCGGGAAAAAGCGGCACAGCAAGCCGAAAACGAATCTGCTGACCAAGCCCCCGCACAAGAGATTGCCGAGGAGCAAACGGAGGCACCCCAAGTGGCCGAAGAAACACAAGAGGCCGAAGGTGAGCCCGATTCCCAACCCGCCGAGGATTCGGCACAAAATGATTAATTTGGTAGGTAGCGTTGAAAAACGCTTATTTATAAAATATTAAGAAGGAGGAAATTCTATTATGAAAACTCGTAGTAAAGTTCTTTTACTGGCTCTGGTTGCTATTCTTTTGGTTGTTACCACTGTATTCGCTACTTTGGCTTATTTGACTTCGGAAACTGCCGAAATCACCAATACCTTTACCGTTGGTAATGTATCGATTACCATGGACGAAGCTGATACCGATGTGAATGGTGTAGATCAAGGTACTCGTAGCGCTAACGGTAACGAATACAAATTGATCGCTGGTAAGACATATACCAAAGACCCTACCATCTATGTTGGCGATCAGTCTGAAAACTCTTATTTGTTTGTTCAGGTTGCCAATGGATTGGGTGAAAACGTTGAATTGAATATGGGTGAAAATGGTGTTTTGGATACTGCCTTTGAACTCGTTGAAGGTTACACTGATTTATATGTTTATGGCACTAAGGAAGCTCCTACCATGATCAATAGTCAAACCCAAGATATTGTGCTCTTTGAAACCTTTACTGTTGATTCTGCTCTTGGAAACGATGAGTTAGGCGATTTGGCCGGAGCAAATATCACTTTGCAAGCTTTTGCCATTCAAAATGAACAAGTTGACTTTGATACTGCTTTAGCAGAAGCTGTTAAAGTCTTGGAGCCTGGTGTATAATAAGTTTTTTTTACTGACAACTACATAAAGTATTTACTTTCGTTCTGAGTCATAGCAACTCTAATCCTTTCGGTTGGGTGAGTTGGAACATAGTTGTCAAATCGTAAGATTTCATTGCTTTTGTGAATGATATAGTCAAAAGGTATTTCCGGCGCTACCTACAACTTTAGTTCCGGTAAATGCTCGTTCACAAATAACACTTGCAGGGCAACGGCGGGTACCCCCGTTGCCTGTGGGTGTTTGGTCCTCGAACCTTTAACGGACTTGGGCATCTATTTATCTCTGCCTTTTGACCAAAACCTAACACAAGCGTAAATGAAATATACGACTTTTGTTCTATTTAGAACATAAATTATTTAGAAAGGATGTTTTTCATGAAAAGCAAAAAGAAAATTATTGCACTCGCATTGGCAATGTTATTGTTGTTGACCGCTTTCGTAGCAGCCACCTTCGCATACTTTACTGACAGTGAGTTTGCAAAAAACAATGTTATTACCATAGGTAATGTGGAAATTGATTTGTATGAACACAAAGAAGCTTATACTACAACTCCCGACGATGATACCTTGGAAGATAACGACGAAGTTTACCAAGATTACTTGGACTCTAAAGATCATTTGTTGCCCGGTGAAACTGTAGGTAAATACACCTACATCAAAAACACCGGTACCAACGAAGCTTATGTTCGCTTTGTAGTTACTGTTCCCGGTGAAATCGATAGCTTCTTGGCTTATCAATGGAATGATGCTTATACCGTTACCAGAGTTCCTGGTGCTCAAGCTACTGATCTCGTTGTTTACTATGTAGTACGCAACGAAGCTTTGGCGGTTGGTGCTTTGTCCGAACCTGGTTTGGAAACCGTTTCTTTGAAACCCGAATTGTCTGAAAAAGACGTTGCTGGTTTCACCCAAGTATTTGCTGATGGCACCCGTGATTTTGGTATCACCGTTGCTGCTCATGCAATTCAAACTGTTGGCTTTGACGATGCTGCTGATGCTTTTGACATGTTTGATGACAACGGCGCAAATGTGCAAAACGAAAAAGTCGAACAAGGTAATGACTAATTAATTTAGCATATCTCAATGGGAAAACCGTGGCGCAAGCCACGGTTTTCCTGCGTATATAGGAAGATTTTATATTATTAATCTCATTGTCGATTTACAAAAAGAGAACGGATTGCCACGCCTGCGGCTCGCAATGACATAAGTAGGGGTGTGTAACTGCGTAATACCAAAAAGTAGGTTTCCTTTTAAACTACGTGATAGTAATAAGAAACCAAACTACCCACCTCCCGTGTCATTGCGAGGCGGCGATCAGCCGCCGTGGCAATCCGTACTTTAAGAGTTCTTGAGTATGTTCTGCTGATCAATAAATGATTACCTATTTCATTATTGTGCTTATGATTCACAGTGGCGCAAGTGGATGGATTTAATCCCACATTGTTTTAGTTTATGAGAAAAACGTTATTCAAAAAATCGACTTTTCTTTACCAAAAGAGAACGGATTGTCACGCCTTCGGCTCGCAATGACATACGTAGGGGAATATAGGCGCATAACACCCAAAATTAGTTTTAATCTTAAACTACGTGACTGTAATGTAAAACAAAATTACCCAAATCTGTCATTGCGAGGTGGCGATCAGCCGCCGTGGCAATCCGTACTCCTTGAGCCGAAAGGAGGGGAGACAGCGCCCTCAAAAGCTTTAGCCCAAGTGAAAATGCAGTAGCAAGGCTGTGTTTGGGCGTAATGATAATCTACCTTGCTCGTCAAGTAGCAACCAATTTAAATGTTTTTTTGAAATAAACGTATGTTTTACATTTTCTTGTAAATACATAATTTAACTGTTGACAAATTGAATTGGTTATTATATAATAACTATGTAAAAGTATAGGTGTAAAGGGGTGTTACCATGCATTTAAAGATCAAACCCGGTAAAAAAGTGCTTTTATTGGTTGTTATGGCTGTGTTGCTGGTTGTTTCTACCGTTTTTGGTACCTTGGCATGGTTGACCTCTGAAACCGAAACCATTACCAACACTTTCACCTATGGTAAGGTAGAAATTACCATGGACGAAGCACCGGTTGATATCAATGGTCAAATTATTGATGGTGATCGTCGTACCATGAATGATTATAAGTTAGTTCCCGGCCGTACGTACACCAAGGATCCTACCATTCACGTGGATGCCGAAAGTGAAAATTGCTTTGTTATGGTAAAAATTGACAATCAATTGGGAGAAGATGCTACCTTTGAACTGATCGATTTGCCTGCTGAGTATTCTGCTAACGGTTCTTCCGTATCTTGGGTGGAATATACAGATGTTGCCGAGGGTGACGTTAAGGTCTATTATTTGCCTGTTGCTGTCGTGCCCGGAGCAGATGTGAAAGTATTTGAAGAATTTACTTTTTCCTCGGACGTTGGTTCTGTCGACGACGAAAAACCAATTACCAATTATGAAGGTTTGCAAATTGTGTTGACCGGTTATGCGATCCAGGCAGAAGGATTTACCGGAGACGACGGTCTTGTCCAAATCGAAAGTGCTTGGGGCGCCTTAAATCCCTTGAGTGAATAATCAGCATTATAAAAGCCACGACAGCCGTCGTGGCTTTTTTGTCTCATTTTTTTGAATTTGAATTGTGAGAATGCAGTTGGTTAGAAAATGACACGTTAAATGTTAACCCCCCGACAATTTCTGTCGGGGGGTGATTATATATTACGCTTACGAATCTACGCTAAACAACATGTCGGAATAGGTGGGGTAGGGCCAAAGGTTGGAATCGACCATGGTTTCCAAACGATCCACCGTATTACGAATATCTGCCATAGCGGTGATCGCATTGTCACGGCAATAATTGGCACGCTCCATGGGGCAACGAATGGAATTGAATTGCTCGTTGATTTTTTCCAATCCCTTAATTTGGGTATACAAGCGATCGGTCAGTTCTTGCAGAGATTGGGCGATTTCTTTGCCACTATTGTCTTGAATACCCACTTGTTGTTGTGCGGCAATCATTTGCGCCAAGTTGGCAGAATAGGTAAACACAGCAGGTAAAATATCCCGATGAACCATTTCCAGCATGGTAGCAATCTCGATATGATACACGTTGTTGTAGTGTTCCAGCATAATATCGCGCCGAGATTCTAATTCCGAAGCGGTAAAAATACGTTGCCGTTCAAACAAGTCAATGTTCTTTTGGTCGGTGTAGTGGGGAGCGGCATCAGCC
>JAZRFL010000059.1:0-18432 GCA_045661365.1 Acutalibacteraceae bacterium
TGGTCGCCATGCTTTTTGGGGTGTATACCGCCCTGCCCCCTCGGTACGGTTCGGCACTGTCTAACTCGGCAATCGACACTACGATTGCCACCATGACCGACATTCCCCTCACACCGATCGTGCCGGGGGAAAATGAAGCAACAGCCACATCGACCACGCAGGTGAAAAATATTTTAGCGGTTGTGGAAACCACGCGGGATGACCTCGACCAAATTCGTTTCGATGTGTTTTTGGATGATACCATTTCGCCCGATACGCATTGGTGGTCATATGATTATAATAGTTTTATTCCCCCCAGCAAAATTTCTGTCGACACCTTTCCCGACAGCGATCAATCGGCCGACATAAGAATTCGATCCGATAGCGCCTTACCGGAAAACACGCCATTGGTATATTGTTATTTTAACTCAACCGACACGTACAACAATGCGATCGCAAGCATCAAAAAAGACTTCCTCGGCGGATACACGCTAAATAACACTTGGGTGAATGCAACCGATGAAAGTGTTCTGGACATGAGTTTCATCATGGTTGGCGATGTGAACGGTAACAACGCAATCGGTGTTGACGATGCGTTAATGATTTTACAGTTCGTCTCCAACGACTTGATACCAACCGATGCACAGCGCTTGGCGGCGGATTGTGATCGCGATGGCGAAATTGAGGCCACCGATGCTGTGCAAATTCAAAAATACGTTGTAGGAAAAGTATGTAGTCTGTGGGATGATAAACGCATACAGTTACCCACTGAACATAGCAACAGCCTGATCGACGGTTTTGTTTACCGATTAAAAAACAAAGCAACCGGAGAATACTTAAGCATGGACAAAACAGACTCCTCTCAAGCCTGTGCGGTTTCCGATTATGATCCCACAGAACAATATGCCAAATTTGAACTCCGTAAAGTGGCAAACCAGTCGTATTATACATTACGCAACAAATCAAACAATACCACTCTGCGGCTCGACAACGATTACCAAGTCAGTTTTGACAATACAACCAACGGCTTTATTGCCATGTCAGGGTACTGGTATTTGATTCCGGTTGATGAAGGATATGAAATGGTTAGTTATCCTGTGCCAAATCGTGCCTTAACCACATACGGTGAAATCAGTAGTAGTACGCTGGATTGCCGAGCAGATTATGCAGCACGCGGAACGGTATGGATATTGGAAGGCCCCTCTATTACCATTAGTTATCATTATGATGGAGGCTATGATCAACGTTGCACCGATGATGATATCGCTGGTATCGGAGCGCATCAGCAAAAAATTGCTACTATTTTAGAAAATGTGTTCCACGCTAACGTAACATTGATCGATGCCACCGATAACATAACCACTTCTCGTGCAGATGGTTGTTCTTATGGTATAAACGCCAATTGTTCTCACATTGGCGCTACCAACTGCTTGGCGAATAGCGAAAAATCTCCCTATAACACATCCCATCATAAAAACGCCAATGATATGTTGTTGTATTGGTATCAACAACTTCCAACGGCAACACGCGGAAAAACAATCCATATTACATATAGCGGGCACGTGCCATGTATTGTTTCCGATGAGGATGAAGATGGTCAAAATGATACTCATAAAACAATGTCGAGCAGTTATATTTTGAATGGATTAACATATGGAGGTGATTATCGAGTAGCCGCTGTTTTTATTAATGGTTTTACCAATAAGCAATATGTCGAAACGCTAACAGCACTACATGAAATTTCCCACGATTTGGGAGCGTGGGATGACACTTCACCCGCAGATAGTAACCATGGTGAATGTGTATTGTCGCGTAACAGGACGAATAATGACCTATATATTTGGTTTAATAGCAGTAGTTTAACTGATCATAAGAGGCTTTATTGTACGCCTTGTTTTAACGCCATCGTTACTTTTTTAGCTCAAAATTATTAAGGAGGTACGTTATGAAAAAAGCATTATCCGTCATTTTGGCCATTATGTTATTCGCCGTATGTTTTACGGCTTGCAGCGAATCCCCTGCCGAAACCAAAACCGATGCCAAGCCGATTGACAATGCCCCCTCGGTAGTGGTTTCTCAAGTAGAGCAACCCACGCCCGAAGAAGGCCAACCCCAACAAAATTCCGCTCCCGCTCAGCAACAAGAGCAAACCAATGAGACTTCCCTGCCTACTCAACAACCGGCATCTACGCCCAACCAACCTACGACAACCGTAACGCCGGAAAAAATCCATGGTGATATTGCACGAGAATATCCAACCTTTGTGTCGGAACAAGCGTTGCAAACGTGGCTACAAAAAGGTAGCGGTGCTTATGAAAAGGATCGTTCAGATTATTTGATGCAAGCAAGCAAATCGAATATTGTTAACTATTATCACCCTTCTGAAAATCTAATCAAGTTGGTTTCGTTAAACGAAATTGAACTTCATACGCCGTCAAATACGTATATTTATCAATATATATTTGACGACGGAAAAGAGCTAACACTTAGTTTGAACACTGCCAAAATCCCCGGGTTTTACGAGAGTGATGAATCTTTCTTGGAAAACAAAAAGCAAGGATATTTGATGGGTCAAAAAGGGTACCAATATTATAAGGAGCCCAAAACAGGGATTGAGTTTTATTGGAACTATGCGGATTATGATACTACGCAAATTGCGTGGATGCAATATGGTCTGGTTCAGTTCGCTTCATTTACCGGACACAAAGATATTTTGGATGAATTATTGCCATACCTGGTATTGGAACAAGTCACAGTCAATTTAAATTCCGATCACGTAACCGAGTAATCGTTCTGTCCCCCTGCCCTGTGGCGGGGCAGGGGGGATTTGTAAAACTGAAAAACAAAGGAGTGATCCCATCATGAAACAAGCATTATCCATTCTATTAGCCCTTGCCCTACTCGCCGTATGTTTTACGGATTGCAGTAAATCCCCTGCCGAAACCAAAACCGATGCCAAGCCGGTTGACAATGCCCCCTCGGCAGTGGTTTCTCAAGTAGAGCAACCCGCTCCCGATGAAAGCCAACCCCAACAAAATTCCGCCCCAGCTCAACAACAAGAGCAAACCAATGAGCCTTCCCCGCCTGCTCAACAACCGGCATCTACGCCCAACCAACCTACGACAACCGTAACGCCGGAAAAAATCCACGGTGATATTGCACGAGAATATCCAACCTTTGTGTCGGAACAAGCGTTGCAAACGTGGCTACAAAAAGGTAGCGGTGCTTATGAAACCGATCGTTCGAATTATATCACCCAAGCAAGCAAAAGCAACTCGGTAGTTTACTATCAACCATCCGAAAAATTGTTGGATTTTGTTACTTTGGATTCAATCGAGTTACACACACCCTCTCAAATCTATTCCTATCGCTATCTGTTTGATGATGGAAAAAGTTTGACTGTTATTGTAAGAACTGCTCAAATTAAAGGCTTTTTTGAGCATGATGAAACCTATTTGAACGATAAAAAACAGGGGTATTTAAATGGTCAAAAAGGGTATGGGTACTATAAAGATCCTCAAACCGGAACGGAATTTTACTGGGATCCTGCTGATTATGATACCACGCAAATTGCGTGGACACAGTATGGTTTGATTCATAGCGCTTCAGTTACAGGTCATGCCGATGTACTAAGCCAATTGATTCCTCACTTGGTATTGGAACAAGTCACGGTCAATTTAAATTCCGATCACGTAACCCAGTAACCTACCTGTCCCCCTGCCCTGTTGCGGGGCAGGGGCACAATGAATCAATCATAACCACCGGCCGTGCCGGTGGTATGCACTGCCCCCTTAGGGCCTTTTACCGGCAGAACCTATAGGTTCATCGAAAGATTTGCCAACCGCAACACTTTCACCGGCACGCCCCTAAGGGGCTTTTTATTTGCCTTCTTCTACCAGCTTACCCGTGAACGGGTCTATATATTCTTTAAGCGTCATTTGGTCACTTGTTATATCTTCTTGCAATTGGTTACATATGTATTCCTGTGTCTGCTTTTATCTTACCATAGATTATTTGTCTACGGTATTTTGGTGCAAAAACTATATGATATTTGCAATTCCACTTCGTATGTGCTAAACTGTTTGTGTCAAGTTTCATTACTTGAATCCTCCTTCGTGTTTCTTTGTTGTGGTTGGCAAACCCACTCCTTTTTACACGAAGGAGGATTCTTTTTGTACGCATAGCGAAAGCTTTTTGGAACCACCGGCACTGCTGGTGGTTTACTTATACAACAAAACCCACCCTGCGGTGTGCGACGGGGGTGGGAAAACAGAGATTTCCGGATTTTTTCAAAAAAACTCTTGCAATTGGGCATATACTATGATATAATGCCCACGGTTAGTATAGTAAGTAGGCAAAAGAGTGGGGCGACCCGCTCTTTTATGTTTGTTGTCTACCTTTTCACTTTCACAGCAGAAAGGATGTATGAATTTGGCAAGCAAATCCGGCAACGTTGCCGCCAAAGCGGAAGCATTGGCACTCCCCTTTGCCGAGGAGTTGGGACTCAATCTGTGGGACGTTCGCTTTGTCAAAGAAGGAGCCGACTGGTTTTTGCGGTTTTTTATTGACAAAGAAGGCGGCGTCAACATCAACGATTGCGAGAATCTTTCCCGCGCGTTGGACGCACCCTTGGACGAAGCGGATTTTATTGAACAGGCATATTATTTAGAGGTCAGTTCCCCCGGACTGAATCGGGAATTGACCAAAGATCGCCATTTTGAGCAAATGACGGGCGAACCCGTTATTGTAAAACTGTATCGTGCCATGGACGGCAAAAAAGAGGTAAAAGGCATTTTGGTGGGCAAAACCGATGAGGCTTTGCTTCTTGGCAACGAACACGAAGAACCCCTCTCCCTGCCCCTGTCGGACATTGCCTCGGTTCGGTTAGACGACGACCATTTTTTTGATTTTTAACCCTTGGTTCTATTTATATTGTATATATACGTAAACTCACTATGAATACGGAGGAATTAACAAACCATGACCAGCGCAAATAAAAACGAATTTTTTGAAGCCCTCGCCTTTATGGAAAAAGAAAAAGGCATCCCCGCCGAATACATTGCCGAAAAGATCGCCGCCGCCATTGTGGTATCGGTGAAAAAGGACTACGGCTCCAAGGACATTGTATTTTGCAACATTGACTGCGAAAGCCGCACCTTCAAGGCATTTGTCCGCAAAAACGTGGTGGAAGAGATCGAAGACATGGACACCGACATTTTGGTAGAAGATGCCAAAAAGGTCAAAAAGAGCGCCAAAGCAGGCGACACCATAGAGATCCCTCTGGACACCCGCGCCTTTGGCCGTATTGCCGCCCAAACCGCCAAGCACGTGATCCGTCAAGGCATTCGTGATGCCGAACGGGGGCAAGCCATGGAAGAATTCCAAAGCAAAAACCAAGAATTGGTATCTGCGGTGGTTCACTCGGTAGATCCTCGCACCGGCAACGTTTCGGTACAGATCGGTTCTGCCGAATACGTACTGCCCAAAGCCGAACAGGTTCCCGGCGAAGAATTAAAAGAAGGACAACACGTCAAGGTCTTTATTGTGGACGTTTACGAAACCGACCGTGGCCCCAAGGTCAAGATCTCTCGTACCCACGCCGGCTTGGTTCGTCGCTTGTTTGAAAACGAAGTACCCGAAATTTTCGACGGTACCATTGAAGTAAAAGCCATTTCCCGCGAAGCAGGCTCCCGCACCAAATTGGCGGTATTTTCTCACGACGAATCCATCGATCCCATCGGCTCTTGCATTGGCCCCAAGGGAACCCGTGTCGCCAAGATCGTACAAGAATTGGACGGAGAAAAAATCGACATTGTCCGTTACTCCGACGATCCCGCCGCCTTTATTGCCGAAGCCCTCTCCCCTGCCAAGGTGCTGAAGGTAGAAGCTGAGCCCGACGGCTCCAAGGCTTGCCACGTTACCGTGCCCGACGCACAACTGTCCCTTGCCATCGGCAACAAAGGGCAAAACGTACGCTTGGCGGCTCGCCTGACCGGCTGGAAAATCGACATTCGTCCCGAAAGCGGTTTTTACGGCGAATAATTCACAAGCAATTTCAGTAGGACATATGACACGGAATGATAGGAGGAATCGGTTTTGTTAAAGCAACGCAAGATCCCCCTGCGTAAATGCAGTGGGTGCGGTGAAATGAAACCCAAGCAACAGCTGATACGGGTGGTTAAAAGCAAAGAAGGCGAAATTTCGCTGGATCTCACCGGCAAAAAGCCGGGACGCGGGGCGTATTTGTGTCCCGATTGCAACTGTTTTGCCATTGCCCGCAAGGCACGTCGCTTTGAAAAAGCCTTTTCCCTATCCATTCCCGACAGCGTGTATGCCGCTATGGAGGAGGAATTACGATCCCATGAATGACAAATTGATGTCGCTGTTGGGGTTATGCCGCAGGGCAGGTCAATTGACCTTGGGCTTTGACAAAACTGCCGAAGCCGCCAAAAAAGGTCGTGTCGCCGCCGTATTGGTAGCCAGCGACACCGCCGCCCGCACCGAAAAGGAATTGCGGTTTTTGGCAAAAGATCGTTTCCCCGTGGTACGGCTGACCCACACGTCGGCACAACTTTCCCAAGCCATAGGCGCATCGGCAAAAGCGGTGGGCATTACCCACGCTGACTTTGCCAACCAAGCATTGCTGTTGACTCAAAACGGAGGTATGTAATTATGATGATCAAATATCGTGTCCACGAGGTTGCCAAAGACTTCGGCGAGACCAACAATAAAAAGGTAATCGATATCCTGGCAAATTATACCGGTGAGACCAAAAAGCATATGACCGCCCTCACCGAGGAAGAATTAAATTTGGTATTCGACGTGTTCACCCAAGACAGTGCCGTGGACAATTTCGACGCCTTCTTTAAAATGGGTGAAGAAGCCAAGGCCGCCAAAAAAGCCGAAAAAGAAGCCAAAAAGGCCGACATGCTGGCACAACAAGCCTTGATTGCCGAAATGCTGAAAAACGGTGGCAAGCCGGTAGAGCCCAAGGAAAAGGAACAACAAAAACCCGAAGCCAAAAAAGCGGCAAAAGCCGACCAAAAGCCCGCCGATTCGGCAAAAACCGACAAAAAACCCGAACAAAAGAAAGAGGGCAAGGCAAAGGAACAACAAAAAGTTGAGGCCAAAGAAGCCCCCAAAGCCGAGACCAAGCCTTTTAATCCGCCCAAAAAGGAAAAGAAAGAGCCGGGCGCTCAACCCAACCGCGGTCCCGGTACCTTGCGTACGGTAGACACCCGTGCCAACAACGTGGACCTGGAACGGTACAACGAAAAATACACCGAGCTTGCCCCCGAGCGTGCCATGCGTGACACCTCCAGCAACAAGCAAAAGCTCAACCAACGTTCCAAGGACTATCGCCGCAACCAACGCTCCAAGGCCGAAAAAGAAGCCGCCGAGCTGCGTCGTATTCAATTGGAAAAGATCAAAGCCACCCCCATCAAGGTAGTGGTAGGGGAAGAAATCATGGTCAGCGAGCTGGCCTCCCGCATGAAGAAGACCGCCGCCGAAGTAATCAAGGAATTGATGAAATTGGGCGTTATGGCTTCCATGAACCAAGTGATCGACTTCGACACCGCCGAGATCGTAGCAACCGAAATGGGCGCTGTGGTAGAAAAAGAAGTGGTGGTCACCATAGAAGATCGTATTATCGACGACCGTGAAGACACCGCCGAGGATCTGAAGCCCCGTGACCCCGTTGTAGTAGTTATGGGTCACGTTGACCATGGTAAGACCTCGCTGTTGGACGCCATTCGCAACACCCGTGTTACCGCAGGGGAAGCAGGCGGTATTACCCAACACATCGGTGCTTACCGTGTTACCCTGGACGACCGTGACATCACCTTCTTAGACACCCCCGGTCACGCCGCCTTTACCGCCATGCGTGCCCGTGGTGCCATGGCCACCGACGTTGCTATTTTGGTGGTAGCCGCCGACGACGGCATTATGCCCCAAACCATAGAAGCAATCAACCACGCCCGTGCCGCACAGGTACAAATTGTGGTTGCGATCAACAAAATGGACAAAGAATCGGCCAATCCCGACCGCATTATGCAACAGCTCACCGAGCACAATCTGGTGCCCGAAGAATGGGGCGGTGACGTGATCTGCGTGCCTGTTTCCGCTCATACCGGCATGAATATAGACAAATTGCTGGAAAGCGTGCTGTTGGTGTCCGATATGCTGGAGCTCAAAGCCAACCCCGACCGTGCCGCCAAGGGTGTGGTGATCGAAGCCCGTTTGGACAAAGGTCGCGGACCGGTGGCCACCGTGCTGGTACAAAACGGTACTTTGCGTACCGGTGACGTGATCGTAGCCGGCTCTGCCGTAGGTCGTGTACGTGTTATGACCAACGACAAGGGCGAACGGGTAAAAGAAGCAGGTCCTTCGGTGCCTGTGGAAATTACCGGTATGGCCGAAGTACCCGAAGCAGGGGACGAATTCAACGCCGTTTCGGACGAACGCTTGGCTCGTGAGCTGGTAGAACAACGGAAATCCGCCGCCAAAGAAGAGCAATTCCGTTCGCAACAAAAGGTTACCTTGGACAATTTGTTTGACCAAATGCAACAAGGGGACGTAAAAGAACTGAACGTGGTGGTAAAAGCCGACGTACAAGGCTCGGTAGAAGCGGTTCGCCAATCCTTGGAAAAACTGTCCAACGACGAAGTACGGGTACGGGTCATCCACGGGGGTGCCGGTGCCATTTCCGAATCGGACGTTATGCTGGCCAACGCCTCCAACGCCATTGTAGTAGGCTTTAACGTACGCCCCGATCCCGTTGCCCAAACGAGTGCCGAGCGTGACGGAGTAGAACTGCGTATGTACCGTGTAATCTACGACTGCATTGAAGAGATCGAAGCCGCTATGAAGGGTATGTTGGCACCCAAGTTCCGTGAAGTGGTCATGGGTCGTATTGAAGTGCGCAACGTATTTAAAATTTCCTCTGCCGGCACCATTGCAGGCAGCTACGTGTTAAACGGCAAGGTCACCCGTGCTTGCCAGATCCGTGTGGTACGTGACGGTATCGTCATTGCGGAAGATGCCATTGACTCTCTGCGCCGTTTCAAGGACGACGTAAAAGAGGTTGCCACCGGGTATGAATGCGGCATTGGTCTTGCCAAGTTCTCCGACATTAAAGAAGGCGACATTTTCGAAGCCTTTGTTATGGAAGAATACCGCGATTAATTTACAATCAATAGGAGGTTCCCCTATGCCTTCCAAACGAATGGGACGAATTACCGAAGACGTAAAGCGTGAGCTTACCGACATTTTTCGTTCCTTAAAAGACCCTCGTATTTCCACCCTGACCACCGTGGTTCGGGTAGAAGTTTCGGGCGACCTGTCTTACGCCAAGGTGTACGTCAGCGCCATGGAGGGAGAAGCCAAAACCAAAGAGACCGTAAAAGGTCTGATTTCCGCCGCAGGGTTTATTCGCCGTGAGCTGGGCAATCGCCTGTCCTTGCGAAAGACCCCTGAACTGCGGTTTGTTGCCGACCGTTCTATTGAACACGGCGCCCACATTGCCCGCGTGCTGGATTCCTTGGACATTCCCGACACCGTGGAGGAGGATGACCAATGACCATTCAGGAAGCGGCCGAGTTTTTGCGGGAACGGGACTGCTTTACCATATTGCTCCACGCCTTTCCCGACGGGGACACCATAGGCAGCGGTTACGCGTTGTGCTATGCCCTGCGTCAATTGGGTAAGCAGGCAAACGTGGTATGTGCCCACCCCATTCCCCGCTCTTACTTTTTCATTACCGATCCCTATACTCCCCAAGATTTTTCAACCCAAACGGTGGTGGCAACCGACGTTGCCACCCCAAAACTGTTGGGAAGCTTGGCAGAAGCGTACCCCGTTGTGGATCTTTGTGTAGATCACCACGGCACCAACACCTTTTATGCCAAAAACACCTGTCTGAATGAAAAAGCGGCTTCCAATGCCGAGATCATTTTGGAAGTGATCGAGGAATTGGGGGTAGCCATTGACCAATACGTTGCCACCTGCATTTACACGGGACTGTCTACCGACACAGGATGCTTTAAATATTCCAACACCACCCCCAAATGTCACGTGGTTGCCGCCATGCTGATGGAAGCGGGCGCCGACGTGGAATTGATCAATCAATATATGTTCGACACCAAATCCAAAGAGCGCATTGCCATAGAAAAAAGCATTTTGGACTCGCTGGAATACCATGCCAACGGCAAAATTGCCATGATTACGGTAACCAAAGCCATGCGAGATGCGGTGGGCATTGCCGACGGCGAGTTGGAAGGAATCACCTCCATTCCCCGTCAGGTCGAGGGAGTAGATATTGGTTGCACCGTGCGGGAAACCGACAACGGAGACTACAAGGTCTCGGTGCGCTCCCGCTCCACCATCAATTCTGCCAACATTTGCGCCAAATTCGGTGGCGGCGGACACCCCTGTGCCGCAGGGTGTAACTTTACCTGCGACCTTGCCACCCTAAAGGCGCAATTGATCGCGGCTTGCAAAGCCGCCTTGGAGCAAGCACAATGAACGGATTGGTATTGATCAACAAGCCCCAAGATTTTACCTCGTTTGACGTGGTGGCTGTTATGCGTCGGGTGCTGGGCACCCGTAAGATCGGACATACCGGTACCCTGGACCCTATGGCCACCGGGGTACTTCCCCTTTTGGTGGGCAAAGCCACCCGTTTGTGCGACCTTATGCCAAGCGGGGACAAGGCTTACCGTGCCACCCTACAGTTGGGGATCACCACCGACACCTTAGATAATACAGGCAAGGTGCTCACTCAGCAGGAATGTCACGTAACAAAAGAGCAATTCCAAGCCATTTTGCCCCAATTTACAGGGGAGCAAATGCAATTGCCTCCCATGTATTCCGCCATTTCCGTGAACGGCGTTCGTTTATACGATCTTGCCCGCCAAGGCAAAACGGTGGAACGTACCCCTCGCCCGATTACGGTGTATTCCTTAGGGTACGTAGATGGGTGCGAACAAACCCAAACCTTTACCATAGAGGTGGCCTGCTCCAAAGGAACCTATATTCGCTCCCTGATCGACGACATGGGCAAAGCCCTTGGTTGCGGTGCCACCATGACCGAGCTGTGCCGCACGGCGGCCTGCGGATTTGATTTGTCCCAATGCATCGACTTGGCCCAAGCCAAGACCATGTCCCCCGACCAGCTGCTCCTTCCCATAGAAACAGCGGTAGCGGGCTACCCTGCCCTTTGGGTCACCGCCCCCCAAGGGGTGCGGTTTCAAAACGGCGGCCCGTTGGATTTGTACCGTTTGCCCCGCAACCTGACCCCGCAGGGCATATACCGTGTGCTAAATCCCGCAGGCACTTTGCTGGGACTTGGGCGAGTAGACGCCGAAAAAGAACGACTGTCGATTCAATGTTTATTTTAATTTAAGTTCGAGGTGCCTTATGCAGATCGTCAACCGTTACAATCAGACAAGCCCCGCCCCTACCTTTGTGGCGTTGGGCAGTTTTGACGGTCTTCATTTGGGACACCAAGCGGTAATCAAAACCGCCACCACTCGCGCCGACCTGATTCCCACGGTGTTTTCGGTACTGCCTGACCGCCCCACCGAACAGTTACTGCAGCAGTCCCATCGCCAAGCCTTGCTGGAACAAATGGGAGTCGCCTTGTGGTACCCCACTCCCCTAAAAGAAATCGCCCACATGACCGCCGAGGAATTTTTTCAAACCGTGCTCATAGACACCCTACATGCCAAAGCGGTGGTTTGCGGCTTTAATTTCCGTTTTGGGCAAGGAGCAAAAGGAGATACCGCCTTGTTGCAACGCTTGTGTGACGAGTATGGGGTCTCCCTCACGGTCGTTCCCCCCGTCACCTACGGGAGACAACCCGTTTCCTCCAGCCGCATTCGGCAAGCCTTGCAACAGGGCGACCTTACCGCCGCCCACGCCATGCTGGGGCGAAAGTTTTCGTTCACCGCCCGGGTGCAAAGCGGTCAGCATTTGGGGCAAAAATTGGGGTTTCCCACCGTCAATCAACCCCTGCCCGCCCAATTGGTTTGTCCCAAGTGGGGGGTCTATGCCGTCACCATCACCCATCAAACCGAGACTTGGGGCGGTGTGTGCAACGTGGGGGTGCATCCCACGGTGGGTGCTTTGCCCGTACCCATTGCCGAAACCCATTTGTTTGACTGTCATGCCGACCTGTACGACAAGGAGCTTACCTTGACCTTTCAAGCCTTTTTGCGGGAGGAACGCACCTTTGCCGATCAGGCACAATTGCAACAAGCGATCGCCGCCGATCTGCAAAAAGCCAAAGCCATTTTATTGCAATAGAAGGAATTATCATGTCACCCTTTCGTAAAGTACTGAACAAAATACAACATTCGCTCAAAGAGTCCGAGCAAGAGATCATAGCCATGGAGCAAGCGGGACAGACTCCCGAGCCCATTGGCAAAACCAAAGGCAAAGAGATCGCCACCGCCATTGTGGGATTTTTGATCATCGGCTTGGCGATTTGCGGCGTGGTATTTGGTGCTCTGTTCATCAACCACGTGCAGGTTCACAAAGAAGAAACCGAACACCAAAACCGTGTTGACTACTACACCGACTTTATCAGTCCGGTGGTGCTGTTTGACACAGGGGAGTTTTCTCATCCCGACAACGCCAACAATTTGTCCTTGCTCATTCCCGCCTTTTTCAAAGCACAAGAACAGGTGTTTGCGGGAGAAGATCGGGAATACGTCACCGAAACCGATTATTCCAAGCGGTACATTTTGCGGGAAGAAGACGTGCAAGCCGCCGCCATGTCGCTGTTTGGGCGCAAGGTGATCTGTCAAACCTTTACCATTGACGGGCTAAAGTTTGAATTTGAAAACAACAAGGGGTATTTTTTAAGCAGTATCACCATGCGGCTGGCCATGTATACCCCACGCATTCAGAAATACACCCCCACCGAGGATGGTGCCGAGATGATCGTGGAATACATGGAAGTGGCAACCGGCAAAGAGTACAAGGTGGGTAAGACCATGAAGATCACCCTAAAAGGGGAATATCAAAAAGAAATCATCACCGCCGTGCAGGAGTACCGCAGTTAGGCGAAAAACAAAGCGAATATTTTATGTAAGTTTTGGTAGTGTGCAGAGTGTGAACTTTGCACACTACTTTTCTTTTTATGCGGTTAATTTGGTTTCATAAACAAAACACCAAAAGGCAACACAGCTTATTCGGCTCCCTTGTGTAAAGGGTAACGAGCCCGACCGCCGCCTGTGGCGGATAACAGAATAAAGGGGTCCCCGAAAAGCAACGCTTTTTGGGGCGAGGAGAAACAACACAGCGCATGAGTTTTTGCAGCAGGCAAAAACGATATAGCGAAGTTCGTTTCGACGAGGTGCCGCGGTCGAAAAAACCAAGGAATAGCACGGAGTGCCCGACGGTTTTTTCGGGCACCGCAAACGGAATGTCACAGTTGACTGAGGGATTGTTCGCTCGCCGTTTTTTACAACCCCTCCGTCAAAACCTTTGGTTTTGCCACCTCCCCTTACACAGGGGAGGCACTCCCTTTGTTTGCTTTGCAGACATTTCCCCCAACAGGGGAATCGCCTTACACAAGGGAGGCAAGGAAATCGGTAACCTTGGTTTCATAAGCCAAACCAAAAAGGTAACGCCGCTTATTCGGCTCCCTTGTGTAAAGGGAGCTGTCATTGAGCAAAGCTCAATGACTGAGGGATTGTCCTTTTTGAAAAGAAGGACGGATTGCCACGGAGGAGCGGACAAGACGCTCCTCCTCGCAATGACAGAATCGGGAAATGTAACGACAATAAAATATAGCGTAGTTTATTGCTAAAACAGCCCTACGGTATTACGCAACCAATCTCCCCGCCTTTGTCATTGCGAGCCGCAGGCGTGGCAATCCGCACCCCTTGTTCCCATGGTACACACCTGCCCGTCTTCTTCATATTTTTCATACAGCATCCGTGCAATGGGACACCGAGTAAACGCCATGCGACAGCACCGTCCTTGCAGGTACCGTCGTACCCCTGCCGCATTTTCAAACACCATGCGGGTGCGGTGGGCGGTATGGGTCACCCCTTCGCATTCAATTACCGCAGGGCGGCTGTGCGCCCCTATGAAAAAGGGGCATTTTACGTTTGTTTCTACTTCGTTTGTCATATCCTTCTCCTTTTTCCACATCATGCTACAAATTCACCAACTTTTCAATATCCGCCAGGTCATAAGATGCCTTTTGGTGAGAGGGGGTGCGCGCGTCTTCTTTGGCCCATTTGCGAATCACCGCCAAATGATTGTCGTAGGTCTTGCCGCTAATCTTCAAATACTCCGACAACCGTGCCACCCGACTTTCATGATCGGTGGGAAATTCCGCCACCAGATTGCGCCATTCCTTGGGGGTAAACAACACGTTTTGGTATTCCCCTTTTACCACCATCCCCGTTTTTTTCGGGGGCGGGAGCGGCGCACCTCGCACTTTGTCTTCTCTCCCCTTTTCTATCCTATTTTGACCTGTTCTCTCCTCTCCTTCTCTCTCCTGAACTAACCTATTCTTTCCTAACCTATCCTCTCCTGTGGCAACCAAACTTTTTGGCGAGGGCTCGGTTGCCGAAAAATCGCTATCTTGTGCGTTTTTTTCCTCTTCCTCTTCCGATTTCGCCACCAAAGAAGGATGGGTTTCGTCTGCCCACACGTATTGTCCGTTTTCCCCCACCGACAGCAACGCGTATTCTTCGCAAAACATGGTCTTGCGATACCGATCTTTTCGAATGGAATTGTGCAACAACCAATGGGTGATCACCACCACCCCCGAGGGAAAGGTCATAAGGTATCCCGCCCGCATCAGTTCGGTCAAATCCGCGGCGGTACACCCCGCCATGCGAGCAATTCCCTTGGGATTTGCCGCAAAGCCGTCGTCATCCGCCATCAGATTCAGGGTCAAATACAAGGTGCGAGCGGCATGGCTCAGTTCCAAAAACTCATCTGCCATAACCAACGTGCGGTCAAACATTCGTCGTTGCGCCATGGTTCCGTTATCCTCCTTGCTCCAAAATTTTTAAAAACAGATCGTATTGCGATTGGCTCATATCGCCCAAAAATGCCCGAGTACGGCGGGACACGTCGGTATAACATTCCCCGCACGCCCCCATGGTCAACCGTTCGCTTGCTTGTCCGCATACCCCGCACCGTGTCATGGGCCACGGGCTGTCGGCACCGCAAACAGGACAGCAGTTCAGCCGTCCCACCACCTCGCTGTCGTAGGCTTCTCCTTGCTCAAATATATGATGACATCGACTGCATTGCCACATTTACTTCACCTGCCCCTCCGGTTTTCCCATTGCCCTTCTATCTCGGTCGCATTTATGCGACTTTTTCATGAAAAAAAGGGCTTCGATCTGGTCATCGGTCAGCGCTAAAATGCGACTTAATCCCACCACGTCCCGTGGGTGCAGGCGGGCTTGCTTAATGTGACGATACAAGGTGGTACGGTGCATGCCCATTTGGTCGGCAACCCCTTCCATGGTCATGCCACGCCCTGCCACCAATCGCCGCAACAGACCGCAATCGGCGGTCAAGTGACTGTGAAGATGCTTCACAAACATTTCTCCTTTCTCGTTTTTTAGTCGCGTTTTTGCGACTTTTGCTTTATGATAGCCCATCTATTTCCCCTTGTCAAGGGAGTTTTTGCCAAACCGCCAAAAAATTTGTTGCATTTTTGCAACACATGTGATATACTACACCTACAAAGCCGACAAAGGGAGCACCCAACCGCAGGATTCGGTTTTTTGGGGCCCTTGTCTGACAGAGGTGTAAGCATATGAACGTAGGACAACGAATCAAGCAACGGCGCAAGCAGTTACGGCTGACCGCCGACTGGCTGGCCGACACGGTGGGAATCGCCCGCTCCACCATATATCGGTACGAAGGTGGGCAGATTGAAAAGATCCCCACCGGACTTTTGCAACAATTTGCGGTGGCGCTGGACACCACCGTGGGGTATTTGCTGGGGCATACCGACAGTCCCCTGCCCACCGAAGGAGGCATGACTCCCCCCACCATTACCGACCAAGTGGTGCGGTTTGGGGTGATTGGAGAGATTGCAGCAGGCTTTGACCAATACCCCTTGGAGGATTACGACACCGACGAGCAGGTAGAGATTCCCTTGTCTTACCTGCGGGGACGTCCTCGCAGTGACTTTTTTGTGTTGCGGGTAACGGGAGATTCCATGTACCCCTTGTATATGGAGGGGGATCGGGTGTTGATACAAAAAGCCCCGTCGTTGGAGCATAGCGGCGAGATCGGGGCGGTAATCTACCAAGACTACGCTACCCTGAAAAAGATTGAATACGTACCCGGAGAGGATTGGATGCGGCTGGTACCCATCAATCCCCAATACCCACCCAAGACCATTACGGGCGCCGACTTGGAGCAATGCACCGTTTTGGGTGTTCCCAAGCTGTTAATTCGTGATTTATAAGGAGAAATACCATGACCAAGCAAGAAATGTATTTGCAACTGGGCATAAGCCCCGCCGTGCTTCAATTTGGTGAAAGCATATTGACCAAATTGACCAAACGGTTTGACGAGATCGACCAAATGGCAGAGCTTAATCAAGCCAAGGTGATCCATGCCATGCAACAAAATCGAGTGTCGGCCGCCTGCTTTGCGGGCACCACCGGCTACGGACACGACGACCTGGGACGGGACACCTTGGAAAAGGTGTACGCCACCTGTTTTCATACCCAAGCGGCTTTGGTGCGCCCCCACATAACCTGCGGCACCCACGCTTTGGCAATCGCCCTGTCTGCCAATCTGCTGCCGGGAGACGAATTGTTGTCCCCTGTGGGCAAGCCCTACGACACCTTGGAAGAAGTGATCGGCATACGGGAATCCAAATGCTCCCTAAAGGAATACGGGGTAACCTATCGGCAGGTGGACTTGTTGCCCGACGGCAGTTTTGACTACGAAAACATCAAAAAAGCCATCCACGAAAAAACCAAATTGGTGACCATTCAGCGGTCAAAGGGCTACCAAATGCGCCCCTCCTTTTCGGTGGAGCAGATCGGAGAATTGATTGCCTTTGTCAAAGGGATTAAACCCGACCTGCTGGTCATGGTAGACAACTGCTACGGGGAATTTGTGCAAGCGATCGAACCCTCGGACGTAGGCGCCGACATGATTGTGGGCTCGCTCATTAAAAACCCCGGCGGCGGTTTGGCACCCATAGGAGGGTACATTTGCGGTACCCAGGAATGCGTAGACCGTTGCGCTTATCGCCTGAGCGCCCCCGGCCTGGGACAAGACGTAGGAGCCAGCCTTAGCGTTATGACCGCCCTGTACCAAGGCTTTTTCTTGGCACCCACCGTGGTGGCATCGGCGCTGAAAGGGGCAATTTTTGCCGCCAACATTTACGAGACCTTGGGCTACCACGTAGTCCCCAATGCCACCGAGCCCCGTTTTGACGTCATTCAGTCGGTGGAGCTGGGCAGTGAAGCCGCCATGCTGGCATTTGCCGCGGGCATTCAAGCCGCCGCACCGGTGGACAGCTACGTGACCCCCATTCCTTACCCCATTCCCGGGTACAATTGCGACGTGGTCATGGCGGCAGGCGCCTTTGTGCAAGGCTCGTCGATCGAACTGTCGGCCGACGGCCCCATTCGGGAGCCCTATGCGGTGTATTTCCAAGGGGGACTTACCTGGGCGCACGCCAAGCTGGGCATTTTAATGAGCCTGCAAAAATTGGTGGAACAAGGTCTGGTCACCCTGCCGAAGGAAATGTGAGCATTGGGGCGATTGGGACAATAGCAGAGATCAGCATCATTTCGGCTTCTAAATCAAAAACTTTTTCAAAGGAGAAACAAATATGAAAAAAACGTTATTTTGTCTTACCTTTGCACTATGTTTTATATTATGTTTCGGCAGACTTATTGCTTTTTCCGAAACAAGTAAAGTTGATTCCTACGAAAACCATACGATCCTGAATTCTGATCAAGAAAACATAGGGTTTTCCGATCATCTTTACCCGTATATCTACCCTACTCAATCCGAATCGCCACCCAAACCCCAGACGCAAATAGAATCTTCCGACAACACGGTATACCCCACCCAATTCTGGCTCATTGTGGGAATTGCAACAGCCGCAGCCTGTTTGTCGGTAGTTGTGTTGATCGTGGTGGTGATCCGCAAAAAGAAAGCAGTTGCCCCATCTTCTAAACAACCGCCTTCCTCCGAACAAGATCTCCACCAATCAAAAGCAGAAAACGCTACTCCGGCAATCCTTATGCCGACTACTACACCCACCAAACTTTGTCCTCGTTGTGAAAAGATCGTAGAGCACGATGCCGCCTTTTGCGGGCATTGTGGTAACACATTGTGGTAACCCTCACCCATAGGAAAACGGACACGAAGAACTTTTCTTCGTGTCCGTTTCGACTTATTCTCGCTTATTTTTGCTTGCGCATTTTTCTGATATAC
>JAZRFL010000060.1:0-28740 GCA_045661365.1 Acutalibacteraceae bacterium
CGCCCCCCATCAATGACACCGACCTGTTTTCTTACGAAGGGCAACCCGAACAGACCCTGTACGACTTTTATTGTCAAAATGAAGACACCATAGGTTGGTTGACCATTCCGGGAATTCAAACCGACAACGTGGTCATGATGGGACAAGAAGGGAAAAAATATGCTTCGGGGAAAGATGGTCGAGACCATTATCTCAATTCCAGCTTTACCCATGCCTCCCGTACCTCGGGCGAGTTGTATATCGACACCCGCTGTCACGTGGGCTACGACACCATAAGCCAAAACATCACCCTGTACGGCCACCACATGAAGGACGGCTCTATGCTGTCGGGATTGGACTATTACGAAAACAAAAGCTACTGGCAAAACCACCAGTACTTTACCCTGCAAACCCTGTGGAACACCTACCACTATCGGGTGTTTGGCATTTTTGTCATAGACCTAAATCGCAACCAACACCTGGAGTTTGATTTCCGTAAAGAATCCTTTGCAAGCGAGCAAGAGTTTACTGCGTTTATTGACGAGGTCAAACGCCGTTCTATGTACCAAACCGACGTACCCATAGATGGGGACGACAAGGTGATCAATTTGGTAACCTGCACTTATCCCACCGGAAATCCTTCGGTGGACAATGCCCGCCTGATTATGATGGGACGTCTTTGTACCGACCCCGAAGAAATCAAAGCGGCCGAAGCCGCCTTGGCGGAGAAGTAAATAAGGAAACCCCGCAAACGTGTCACCGTTTGCGGGGTTCGTTTTGTGTTTGATTTACTTTTCAACAGGAAATGTTTTAATTTTCCCAACTATCTTTTGCAAAATCAGCAAAGCATCTTGTGCATTTACTGTTCCATCTCCATTGACATCTGCATTGGTTTTTTGTTGGTAGGTTAAGGTTGTCTTGCCTACTACTGTTTTCAACACCACCAACGCATCCTCTGCATTAACCGATTTGTCACCATTGGCATCCCCACAAGCAGACCAAACAGCATATAGTGTCGTATCGTTTTGCAATGTTATGGTTTGATTTGGTTGATACGAAGCGGTTGTTCCGCCGGATTGCAAAGACCACCCCAAAAAGCGGTACCCCGTTCTGCTTGGTTTGGCAGAAGAAACGGTGGCACTGTAACCGCCCCGCACTCGGCTTGCGTCAGGAGCACCCGTTCCTCCGTTGGCATTATAACTGATGGTGCAAGCTTTTTCCAATTTCCAAATTTGCCGTTCGCCACCGGTATACTCCGAAACAATCAACCCATAATCAAAAGGCATTAAACATAAATTGGGATTTTGAGCATTGCGAATCACATAACCGCCCTCTACGGGTTGGAATTTCCACAATTGGTTTTGGGCGGATGTTCTGGTATACAATTTTACACCATTTCCACTCATCACTGTTTTTTCGGCAACACCTACCACTCGTGTGGTGGAGGATAAAGGCATCATTTCATAGCCGTCTCCCATATCCCGAATGGTATATACTTGGCAATCATAATCACTAAATGTATGAATATGAAGATTGTTTCCTTCCTCGTCTTTTCCGTAAGAGTTGTTTAAATACCGTCCATCGGATGGGATAGAAAGATAATATTTCCCGGAGGTAATAGGGTTATAATGGGATGTTGCATCTTCTCGATTGGCACCGCAAACATTGCAATCGGTGTCGCTATCATTTGTATACTTATGGTTTGCCTTCCAAATTGCATACAAGGTCATATCCTTTTGTACCTGAATAGTTTGCCCCCCTTGATAACTTGCATTGATACTATCCCAATAAGGCGCCCATCCTAAAAATTGATGACATTGCCTGGATGGGTTTTGGGTAGGAAGTTGCAAAAAGTCCCCTTCCTTGGTTCTTGAAGATCCTGGAGCACCTGTTCCGCCGTTGGCATCATAGGTTACAGTACAGTTTTTTTCCAATTTCCAAATTTGCCGTTCACCACCGGTATACTCCGAAACAATCATACCATAATCATAGGGCATTAAACACAAATTGGGGTTTTGAGCGTTACGGATAACGTAACCTCCGTTAACCTTTTGGAATTTCCATAGCTGATTTTTTCCGGAGTTTTTGGTATACAACTTCACACTATTTCCGTTCACTACGTATGTTTCAGCCACACCAACCACCCGTGTGGTCGAAATCAACGGCATCATTTCATAGCCATTACCCATATCTCGAATGGTATATACTTGGCAATCATAATCGCCAAAAGTGTGAATATGAATATTATTCCCTTCTTCATCTTTCCCGTAAGATGTATTCAAATATCGTCCATCAGACGGTATAGTAAGATAGTAATTGCCGTTTTCTATGGATTCATACGAAATTCCCGATTGAGAATTTTTGCATTGAGCACAAGTCTCCACAAATTGTTTTTTGGAAGAATCTTCTTTGGTTTCTCCGCAACTGCATTTGTAATAAGCGGTGTGTGGATGATTGCTTGAAAAATAGGCAAAAGTGTCGTAGGAATGGGAGTGCGTGGGATTTCCTGTTAAAGCATTTCCGGGAATATGTACTTTATAAGTAAATTTCTCCCGAAAATCAGAGATAGTGTATGAGGCATCCCATCTTATTCCGTTTTTTTTATCACCACCGTTTGCATCGGTGAAATAAATTCGATCGCTGGTTACCTTGGTTACAAAAACACTATGGGTATCTGGACCAAGTCCGGCATCTAATCTCACTATATCCCCCGCATATATCGTCCCCATATTATAGTCTTTTTTACTATTATATCCATCAGCATAAAATCTTGCGCCAAAAACCTCGTAGAACATTTGACACGCATAACCATAGCAAGTCGATGCTTTTTCCTCGCCATCTTCATAATAAATGCCAGAATATGTACCACCATTGGGGTATTTAGAACGTAATTCATTTAGCTTGTTTAAAAATTCCGTTTCACTTAATAGTGTTGCAGCATTACAGCTAAACTGTACACCAGCAACCGCTGTCAACACCAAAACTAAACACAATACCATGCTTACTGCCTTCTTCATAATTTTTCCTCCTAAAAATAAAAAATGCGCCTACCGAAGCAGGCGCCAAAACGCAAACTCCGATAGTCGCGAAACTAACCTCATGTGAAACGGGTACACTTGTACTATCGTTACATTCAGACGGAATTTGCATTTTATCAAATTCATATCTGAATATAACAACAAATAAGCGTTTTTTCCCGATAAAAGAAAATACACCCGTGTTCACAATCATTCAGTTAGTTTCGCATTTTTATTATATCACAAATCCTGTAAATTGCAAGGTAAAAATCACCGCCGCTTTTGGCTGAAGCGGCGGTGATTTTTTCGTCTGTTTTCCCTACCATCTGCCCCGATTTGACAAAATCTGTCGACCGTTTTCTGCCGATTGTCCCCTTGCCTACGGCTTGGGTCGATTATCTTTTCCATGAACCATATTTTTTCTTGACATCAAAGCAAAATTGTATTACAATATTATATGTTGTGATAGTATTGCCATTTTTGTAACCACCTGCGTTACATGTTGTGGTCGGTACGGTTACAACAATCTTTAGACCGGGTGCAGCCGCGACCCGTTTTGGCAGTATATGCTCTACCCTTTTTGAACCTGTTTTGCCTTGTAACTGCGGTTAATATATAAAGGAGGGTCATAACCCTATGGACATGTTAAGTTTAGCCATTGGCTTTGCCGTGGGTGCCGTTTTGTTCGGCTTGGTTTGCTACTTTGCCGGCATTGCCCATCGCAAGAAAAAAGCCGAAGGCATCTTAGGGTCCGCCGAAGAAGAATCTAAGCGGATTTTGAACGATGCCATGAAGGCCGCTGAGGCCAAGAAAAAAGAGTCTTTGCTGGAAGCCAAAGACGAGATCCACCGTTTGCGCACCGAAGCCGAAAAAGAAAATCGGGAACGCAGAAGTGAAATTCAACGACAAGAACGCCGTTTGCAACAAAAAGAAGAGTCGTTGGACAAAAAGATGGACAACATGGAGGTTAAGGAAGAAAAACTTCAAAAACGGGAAAAAGAAATTGAAGAAAAACTTGCCGAGACCGAAGAATTGAAAAAGCGGCAATTTGAAATGCTGGAACGCATTTCGGGATTGACCGTAGAACAAGCCAAAGAGTATTTGCTCAGCAACTTGGAAAGCCAACTGGATCATGAAAAAGCCGTTAAGATTTTGGATTTTGAACAACGGTTTAAAGACGAAGCCGACGAAAAAGCCCGCGAAATGCTGTCGCAATGCATTCAACGCTGTGCCGCCGACCACTCGTCCGAAGCCACCGTTTCGGTGGTACCCCTGCCCAATGATGATATGAAAGGCCGTATCATTGGTCGTGAAGGTCGCAACATTCGTGCCTTGGAAGTTGCTACCGGTGTAGATTTGATTATTGACGATACCCCCGAGGCCATTACCCTGTCTTGCTTTGAACCGGTGCGCCGTGAGGTTGCCCGTTTGACTTTGGAAAAACTCATTGCCGACGGACGGATTCACCCCGCCCGCATCGAAGACATGGTAGAAAAAGCCCGCAAAGAGGTTGAACATAAAATCAAAAAAGAAGGCGAACGTGCCGTTTTGGACGTGGGTGTTCACAACGTACATCCCGAATTGGTCAAACTGTTGGGCAAACTGCAGTTCCGTACCAGCTACGGTCAAAACGTGCTCAACCACTCGCTGGAGGTTGCTTACCTGTCGGGTCTGCTGGCCGCCGAAATGGGCGAAGACGTTTCTCTTGCCCGCCGTGCCGGTCTGCTCCACGATATTGGCAAAGCCTTGGACCACGAAATGGAAGGTTCTCACATTCAATTGGGGGTAGAGGTTGCCAAAAAGTATCGTGAAAACGACAACGTGGTACACGCCATTCATGCCCACCATGGCGACGTAGAAGCCAAAACGGTGATTGCCTGTATTGTACAAGCCGCCGACGCAATTTCTGCCGCTCGTCCCGGTGCTCGCCGTGAAAACATTGAAAGCTACATCAAACGGCTGGAAAAACTGGAATCCATCGCCAACGAGTTCAACGGCGTAGAACAATCCTTTGCCATTCAAGCCGGTCGTGAAATCCGCATTATGGTAAAACCCGAGGTAATCTCTGACGACCAAATGGTGATTACCGCTCACGAAATTGTGCAACGAATTGAAAATGAACTGGATTATCCCGGTCAAGTCAAGGTGCACGTGATTCGTGAGAGCAGAGCGATCGACTACGCAAAATAAGAAGGCAACCCTGTGAATCGGGCGAAGAACAAAAGTGCTTTCTGCCTCATTCTATTTTGTCTTGACTTTGCAAAAACAACCTATCACACAAAAGCACTCGCCCTATGACGGGTGGGTGCTTTTCCTTTACTACCCATTTTGAAAAGGAGGGAATCCCATGACCGCACCCTTAGCCGACCGCTTGCGCCCCACCACCTTAGACGACATGGTGGGACAATCGCACCTGCTTTCGCAAGGATGTGCCCTGCGACGAATCATAGAAAGCGGCAACATTCCCAACCTGATTTTTTATGGCCCGTCGGGCACCGGCAAAACCACTTTGGCATCCATCATAGCCGCCAAGACCGACAAAAAACTCCATCGGCTCAACTGCACCACCGCAAGCACCGCCGACATAAAAGACGTGGTGTCCGAAATCGGCACGTTGACCGCTCGCAACGGGATTTTGCTGTATTTAGACGAGATTCAGTATTTCAACAAAAAGCAACAGCAATCCCTGCTGGAGCACATAGAAAACGGCAACATTACCCTCATTGCCTCCACCACCGAAAACCCCTATTTTTACGTATACAGCGCCCTGCTTTCTCGTTCTACCGTGTTCGAGTTTAAGTCGGTCACCGCCCAAGAGATCGTTCCTGCCATAGCACGCGCCTTTGATTTTTTGGCAAGGGAAGAGCAAGTCACCGTTGACGTAGATGCGGCTTTGTTCCCCTTGATCGGAGAATTTTCCGGCGGTGACGTACGCAAAGCCATGAACGTGTGTGAGCTGTGCCTGACCGCAGGCGTGCGAGAAAACGGCAAGATCACCGTCACCGAGCAGACCGTAAAAGAGCTGACCGCCAACACCGCCCTGAAGTATGACCGCACAGGGGACGAGCATTACGATTGCATTTCGGCTTTTCAAAAGTCTATGCGTGGTTCCGACCCCGATGCCGCCCTCTATTATTTAGGTCGTATTTTAATGGCGGGTGACCTGCCCTCTGCCTGCCGCCGCCTTATGGTGTGCGCTTGCGAGGACGTGGGATTGGCCTACCCGCAAATTATTCCCATTGTAAAAAGTGCAGTAGACATTGCCCTGCAGGTAGGTATGCCCGAAGCCCGCATTCCCTTGGCCGATGCGGTGGTTTTGGTGGCTATGGCACCCAAATCCGCCACGGGACACGACGGAATCAATGCGGTCATGGAAGACCTGCAAGCAGGCAAAACCTACCCTGTCCCCCGCCATCTGCAAAACAAGCATTTTGACGGCGAAGACCAAGCGGTAAAGGGGCAACACTACAAGTACCCCCACGCCTACCCTCACCATTGGGTAGACCAAACCTACCTGCCCGATCGATTGGTAGGCACCACCTACTACACCCCCGGCGACAACAAAAATGAACAAGCCTTCGCCGAGTATTGGAAGCAGATAAAGAAATAAGAACCATAAAACAGGGAGCGTATCCAAACGATACGCTCCTCTTTTTATGGTTCTTTCATTTACCGTTTCAAATTAAATTTATCCCGACGTTCTACCGTTGCCATTTTTTGCATCAGGTAATCGGGGTCATAGCTAAACACGTGTTGCACCGATTCATGTTGGTTGCTCTTACCTACCTCAAAGTCGGTGGCCCATGCTTTGCCTTCTTCGGTTTGCAGCATTTCTTTTACCTTTTGGGAATAGAACTGCATTTCCTTATACATGGTGGAGGTCACAAAGCCGTTGCAGTAGTAGTCCATCCACATAACCGCAGGAATCCCACCTGCTTCATACGTCGCCTTCAGCACGGGGAACAAAGCGCCGTAGGTGTTAATAGAGGTGACTCGCATCTCCTCGTTTCTTAGCCGCAAATTGGTAACCGCTTTGCCGTCACCGTAAAAGGTGTTGTAAATTTGATCACGGTGATGCATATGGTAGTTAAACACCGTAAGTCCCGCACGCACCGCCGACTTGGTCAGCTCATAGGTTTCCGCAGGGGTATAGGGAGTGTTTTGATAGGTGCTGAGTCCGCAAATTTCATCCGAAGCCGCCACGATTTCGCCTACCAACCCTGCGCGGTACATTTGATAATAGGCTTCCCGATAGTGGGTGTTGGTGGTAGTGGCTTTTAACCCCACGGCAATCAAGGGACTGCTTTCGTACCGTGCCAACATTTTGGCACCGGGCACGTTGGTGACAGACAACGATTCTTTATAATCCCGTGTGCGGTTGACCGTGCGGAACAGATCCAAGTCTTGTATGGCTTGGGACTGCTCGTGGAACACGTTGGTTTCAGGCAACAAGGGGGTGAAATTCAGGTGTCCTGTGGCATCGGTCATGGCCTCTGTGCGAGGATCGATTTCACTAAAATCGGTATACTCGCTGTGATAAGCGGCATTGAGCTTTGCAATATCGCCATAATAGTTCTTTAACCATTGTTGGAAATCGGTAACCAATTTTTGATCCACGTCCATGCGCCAGTCATGGTCTATGGTCAACCAACCACGGCTGTCCTCTTGGGCAATGGGAGTAACCCCGTTGGCAAAGGAGAAGAAGGTGTCGCCAAACCGCCGATAGGTCCAGTTGTTTAGGATCCCGTTCATTTTGTTGTTGCCGTCGGCGGTGGTGATCCCTGCAAAGGGCTTGGTAATACCCTGTTTGTTGATGGAGCTTTCGTAAGTGTAGTTGCCGTAGGGTTCAAACTTAAAGTCCCCCATTAAACTAACCAAGTCCATCATAACACGGTTCGAGGCATTGGCAAACCCGCTAACCCCGGTCTCGTAGGTAAATGCCATGGTAGAGGTCAGGTAGTTTACCCCTGCTTCTTTCATATCCAGCAGGTCATTTACCATGGTTTCAAAGGGGTACGGACTGTCTTGGTTGTTGCCCCGCATGTCTGCCATGTTTTGGGTAGCAAACAAGGGTTCACGCGTACCGTCGTCCTTCACCATATAATGGTTGTTGTATGGGTTCAGATTTACGGTTACCGAATCACTTTCTACCGTCAAGGGAATCGTAACCAGTTGGTAGGTGCCCGTTGTGTCGGACAACACCCGCAAGGTCAGCGTAGTGTCCCACGGAGCAGGTTGGAAATAAAGGGTATTTTGCTTGGGACTTTCGCTGTCCAAGAAGCAGTAGGTGTGGTAGCTGGTTTGGAATTCTTCATAAACGCCAAGCCAACCGTTGCGTATCAGCTTTATGGGATTGTCATAGGCGTCTTTTTTCAATTCCTTTTCCACCGCGGCGGGTTGGGTGACCTGGGGATCAGCGGAGGCAGTAAAAGCAAAGGTGTTGACAGACACGCTACGACCGCCTACGTACATAGCCACCCAATCGGGAGAGCCCTGTTCGTTGGCCACTTGCGCTTCCAGCACGGCTTTGTAGTTGCCGGCAGGGTACGAAGCATAGCCCGTAAACCGCACCCAAACAGAGCGGCTTTCACCGGGATATAACGCATCGTACAGGCGATAGGCGTAGTTGTCATTGATAGCGACTTGGCTATATACGTCTTCGGAAATTTCTTTATATAGGAAGGGACGAATATTAAAAAATCCTTGTCCTTCCCCTTTGAGCACCGTATTGCCGGTGTTTGTAAAGGTGAATTTCAACCAAACCTGTTTGCCTGCGGGAATGTCGCCGGATCTCACCAAATCTTTGGTGTCATAATGGGGATACGCCGTACCCATTTTATCGTCCACAATGGTGGCACTCCAGTTGGCCAATTTGTTGCCGTCGGCGTTTTCGTCACACACGTAGCCGTCGTAGGTAAAGGTCACGTCGGCTTCCCCCGGCAGGGTGTTGTCAAAATATTCGGTCATACCTGCGGGCACACGATCGGGCTCTTCCCACGTGGTGGTTTCTACGTGCACCTTTTGAGCATTTTTGCCCCCTTGCAAGGTGTAGGTAAGCGGCACCGCCGTATAAGCGGTTACGTTGGTAGGTACTTCGTAGGTCAAGGTGGTGCCGTCTTTCAGTTTTATACTGCCGGCTGTCTTTTTGGCAGTATTATACAACGACAAGGTGCCTTGCTTTTTGGCGGCAGAAGAAATAGGATTATAGATCACGTTCATTTCTTCGTTCAAAGCGTGCCCTTCAATGTCCGACGGTTGAGCAGGTGTGCCCAATTCTTCCATCAGCTTGGCAGTATCTTCCGGATCGGTGATATTGGTTTCTTTAAAATCCTTACCATTTACCCCGTAATACCGATCCATGGCCGCATAATAGATCTCTTCTTCGGTCATACCGGTGGTATCGGCGGGAAAACGATCCAGTTTTCCTACCACGTGTTGTAAAATTTGCAAAGCGTCCAAAGCTGCAATTCCTCCTGCTCCATCTACGTCGGCCATTTGTGCCGCTGTGTCGGTTAACTTGATTTTGCCAACTACATGTTGCAATACGTTTAGGGCATCGGTAGCATCTACCTTACCACTGGCATTTACGTCTCCGAACAACGGTTCGGTGGCATAAACGTTGGGTATTGTCATACACATAACCGCAACCAATAAAAAACATATGACTTTTTTCACAGTATCAACTCTCCCATGGTGCCACTTATTTCAAATTAAATTTGTCTCGACGGGCAACGTTGTTATAAGCAGTCATGAGATAATCCGGGTCGTAGCTGTACACGTGAGTGGCATTGGCATTGACGTTACTACCGGTAGCATCGAAATCAGTCGCCCATGCTTTGCCCTCGGTTGTATTCAGCATTTCTTTGATCTTGGCGGTATAGAACTGCAATTCTTTATACTTGGTAGAAGTTACAAAGCCGTTGCAGTAGTAGTCCATCCACATGATCCCGTTGGCGCCGCCTGCTTCGTATGTGGCCTTAAAGGTGGGGAACAATGCGGCGTAGGTATTGATCGCGGTTACCTTCATTTCGGTGTTTTTCAGGTGCAGGTTCACGTCTGCCTTGCCGTCACCGTAGAAGGTGTTGTAAATCTGATCACGGTAGCCCATGTGGTAGTTCATGGTATGAATGCCTGCCAGTTGGGCGTGTTTGGTCAGTTCATAGGTTTCAGAGGGAGTATAAGGGGTGTTCACATAGGTGGAAGTACCGTATACGTAATCGGATGCGGCAAGCACCTCCCCAACCAGACCTGCCCGATACATTTGATAATAGGTTTCGCGGTAATGGGCGTTTTTGGTGGTGGGTTTCAGCCCTACGGTAATGAGGGGACTGCCTTCGTAACGGGCAATCATTTTGGGATTGGGTGCCGAAGTCACCATTAAGGATTCTTTATAATCCCGCACCCGTTTCACCGTACGGAACAGGTCTAAATCCAACATAGCTTTCGACCGTTCATGATACACATTGAACTCGCTGACGTTGGTAAAGTTGTAATGATTGTTGTCTAATATACCGAAATCACGAGGGTCGATTTCAGCAAAGGAAGAATAGTCTGCACCGTAAGACCGATTCAAGGCAGCAATGGTGCCGTAGGTTTCTTCCAACCATTCTTGCAGATCTTCCACAAAATCGTTGGTCAAATCCATACGCCAGTCGTGGTCAATGGTCATCCAGCCACGGCTGTCTTCTTGGGCAATGGGGGTTACGCCGTTGGGAGAAGCCCACATCATATCCCCAAACCGTTCATAGGTCCAGCTATTGAGAATACCGTTGACCTTGTTGATACCGTAAGCAGAGGTAATGCCTGCGTAGGGCTGGGTAATGGAAGTGGCTTTGCTGATGGAGTTTTCGTAAGGATACATGCCGTAGCCTTCAAACTTAAAGCCCAACAAACTCGCCAAATCCATCATGGCGCGGTTGGCCGAACTTGCCATGTTACCCGTGCCTGTTGTGTAAGAAAATGCCATGGTAGACGTCAGGTAGTTGATGCCCGCTTCTTGCATATCTTTAAAGTCATTGACCAGCACGTCCATGGCATAGGGCTCGTATTGGGTGTTGCCACGCATATCGGCCATGTGTTGCGTACCTAAAATAGGCTCACGGGTGCCGTCGTCTTTGACCACGTAGTTTTCGTTATAAGGATTCAGGTTAATGGAAACCGAATCGCTTTCTACGGTCAAGGGGAGTTTAACCAGTTGCATTTGGCCGGATTTGTCTGAAATCAGACGAATGGTCAGGGTGGTGTCCCAGGGGGCAGGTTGGAAGTAAAGGGTATCGTTTTCCGCCTTGGCAGTATCAATGCGATAATGGGTGTGATAAGAAGTTTGGAATTCTTCATAAACACCCAACCAACCGTTGCGTTTGGTGGTGGTGATATTTTCATTTTTCACGGTCAGATTGTTGCTTGAACCGCCCACCACAAAGTCATAGGTAGATCTGGTAATGGGACGACCGCCTACGTACATGACACCCCAATTGGGCGTGCCATGTTCGTTGGCAATTTGACCTTGCAGTTCTATGCGATATTCACCGCTGGGCAAGGAACCGTAACCGCCTGCCCCAAATTTGACCCAAAATTCAATGGTTTCACCGGGATACCAATGGTCATACAGCCGCACAAACATATTGTCGTTGGTGGCAACTTGGCTGTAGCTGTTCCCGTTCTTTTTGTAAAGAATGGGGTAAAAAGCGAAATACCCTTGGCCGTCCCCTTTTAAAATGGTGTTGCCCGTATTGGTGGCGGAGAATTTAAAGAAGGTTTCTTGGCTGCCTGCAGGTACATTGCCTGAGCGGGTCAGCTTGGTCACCTCGAAAGAGGGATATTTGGTACCTTGTTTGTCTTTGGAAGGCTTGGCGTTCCAAAACGGGTTGGCAGAAGCGTCGTTGTTGGTGGTTTGGGTATATCCCAAATAGGAAACCGTTGTGCTTACATTCCCCGGCAAGGTGTTTTCAAAATAATTGGATTGGTTGATTCTATCGGGATTTTCGTAGGTGGTGGCTTCTACGTGTACCGTTTCGGCCGAAGCACCGCCTTTGACCGAATAGGTCATGGGAACCGCCGAATAAGCGGTTACGTCGGTGGGAACAGAATAATTCAAGGTCGTGCCGTCCGGCAAAGTAATGGTACCGGTCTTTTTGGCAGAAACGTTATACAGCGACAATTTACCTTGCTTTTTGGCTTCGGCAGAAATGGGGTTATAAATAATATTGCCTTCGCTGTTCAGTTGATGTCCCGTAATATCACTGTTGGCGGTAAGTTGACCCAATTCACTGTTGATCTCTTTGGGGTCGTTATAATCTTCCAAAGTAAATGCTTTGAAATCGGCGCCGTTTACGCCGTATTCATCGTCCAACATGGTGTAATATTCGTCACGGGTTTGGGGGTCTTCTACGACCACTTTATCGGCAGGGAAACGGTCAATTTTGCCTACCACGTATTGCAAAATCAACAACGCATCGTCAGCGCCGATACTGCCGTCGTCGCTTACGTCGGCAATCGCTTTGATGTCGTCGGCAAGGTTCACCTTGCCCACCACTTGTTTCAACACAAGCAAAGCATCTTCTGCATCAATGCTTTGGTTTTGACTCAAATCCCCCCACATGGGTGCGGACTGCGCCGACACCGTAAAGGCGGTCAGCAGCAAGCTCGCCGCCAATATCATACTCAAAATTTTTCGCATAATCGTTCCTCCCGTTCGGTTTTCATTATACCGCAAAACCGAGCCCAAAGAAAGAAGAAATTCGTTATTCTTCAAACCGCGGCTCGGTTTTGGGAAAAGAGAGAATCTTAAAGGATTCTCCGTGAATTATTCTTTACCAACTACAATACGTAAAATAACCAAAGCGTCGTCGGCACCAATGCCGCTGTCACCGTTCAAATCGGCAATGCCTTTTTGCTCTGCGGTCAATTGTGTTTTACCAACTACAAATTTCAGCACTTCCAAGGCATCGGCCGCGCTGGTTTTACCGTCACCGTCTACGTCACCGCGCACGTTGCCATCGTCAGGCAGTTTGGCCAATGCTTTTTCGGCTTTTTCCAGTTTATCCAGACCCAGTACCATTGCTTTTTGCAAGGGAGTCAGGGCATCAAAAGCGGCACGGGCGTCTTCAATGGCTTTGCGGTCGGCCGAGGTAATGGTAGCGGGAATAGCATCAATCAAAGCGTCTACTGCGTTGGCGGCTTCTTGGTTGGGGTCAACTAAGGGGCCGTCGTTAAAGAAGGGGTTGTATTCATCGTTGAATTCGTACAGCACCATGGAAGAATAGTCCATCCACCATGCCTTACCAAAAGAGTAGGTGTATTGTTGGCTGTAATCTTCCCGATAACTACCGCACGCAATGTTTACGGCATATTGACCGCTTTCATCGTCAAAACGGGGAATCCGCACTTCGAAACCGTAGCCGTCGTTGGTTCCATCTTCATCTTCATCGAAATAGAAAGCGTTAAAGTTGCGGGAATCGGCCAAATATTCGGCGATGGTCATGTTACCCAACGAAACTTTGGCATTGGGGGTCATATCATCCAATGACAGATTGTGACCGTGCAGGCGGAATTTCATATCCCCTTGTTTGGGGTCGTCGGTTTGTTCATAGAAAGGACCTTCGGGATTGTTGGATTTGGAACGGCTCATATAGTCGGGGTCTAAATACAAACCAATGGAGTCGTTGCGGTTGTTGTCGCCGGTATCGTTCAAATCGGTGTCAAAAGATTTGACATAAACATAAATGAAGTTTTCGTCGTAGGCAGTCCAGAAATCCACTTGGTGGTCCACATCGTCAAAATAATTGTCCCAGCCGCCGTTGGCATAAAAGGCGTCAATGTCACTATTTTCACTGGAAAAATGGAATCGGTTCATACCACCGTCGGTTTCTTTATAAAAATCATCACGCACACCGTCAATCACAAAGCCTTCGGCGGCTTGGTTGAGCTTCAGTTCGGTGATTTTGGCCAGCAGATCCAACACTTTTTGATAGTTGTTAACCAAATTCTTTTGGTCTTTGGTAAGGGCATTATAAGCGGTTTCAGCCTCTTTTACGGCATCTTCATCGTCAATGGTTACATTGTCTACGGTCGGCAGAGCATGGATTTTGGCAATCACAGGGTCGGCAACCGTTTGGTCAGCCACTTGTTTTTGCAAAGCAGCCAAGGTTTTTTCGGCATCTACTAAGGCATTGATTTTGGTTACGTAACCTTTTTGCATTTCGGTAAGGGCTTCGTAAGCGGCACGAGCGTCAGCAATCGCGGCTTCATCATCCAAGGTTACTTCGCCAATACTGTCAATCAAGGCGTCTACCTGGGCGGCTGCGGCTTTGTCTTCGGCCGAAGCAGCATCATCTTCTAATTGTTCAATGCGGGCAACCGCAGCCAACAGCGTGTCGGCACCAATTACTACCGATTGATAATCGGGGTCAAGGGCATCGTAAGCGGCTTTGGCAGCCAAAACAGCATCTTTTTCACCCAAAGTAATGATTTCGGGGAATTGGAGAATCATGGCGGTTACGTCTTTGGCGGCGTTACGTTTGGGAACAATGTCGGTAAGGGCGGCAGCGTTTACCAAACGAATATCGTCAAACAGAACTTCGTCGCCCACCAAGCAGTTGGTCATTTTGCCGCCGCTGGTCAAGCGGATGCGCATAGAAGCCAAATCGGTGGCAGTTACTTGTTTGTCCAGATGAACCACTACGTGGTTCCAACCTTTTTTCAGACCGGTCAAAGCCGTGCGAATGCCGTTGGCATTGTCGGGCATGCTGGTAAGAGGAGGATTGTCGTATTCGCCGTTTTGGTTGGCGTGGGCATTATCGTCGGCACGCACGTCCGACCAATATTGCTCGGCACCGTCTAACATATTGTCACGGCTTACGTAAACGTCCATGGTCAGGTACTCGGCACCTGCGGCGTTTACTCGTGCGCCGCTGTCATGCATAAACAGATACAGGTCTTGGGCGTTTTGTTTTACCACACCGCCTACCGCACCGGTACCTTCTACAAAGTTTTCGGTATCTAAAAATACTTTGTCGTTGTTGCCGTTGCGGTCATGGTAATAGGACATGATAGCAATCATGTCGTCCATGGAACGGAACTGTACGTCTACGTAATCAGCCGCCGAAGCTACCATGCTACCAAGAGGTACAATGGTAAGCAACAAGCACAACGCGAGGAGCATACTAATTGTTTTTTTCATAAAAATTCCTCCTAAATAATCAATAGAACGGTGCCGATACCATTTTTTCCAAAAAAACATGGCAAAAAATCATGGAATTCACCATTTTTTGGCTTGTGTCCGTGCACGGTTCGTATAAAACAAAAGTCGGGCACTCTTCGTGTCCGCGCACATATTATACTATATTTATTTGGTTTTGTCAAGATGTTTTTGTGCAATATTATTACAACGACCGCCTCCCTATTCCTCGGTTCTCTACTTTTGGTTGAATGATTAGAAAACCGTCTAATCATTCTTGACATTTGTCTTTATTAAATTTATACTAAAACCAATGAGATCTCAACCAAATTGAAAGGAGTAAAACCATGACCGCATTGGAAATCGACCAAGCATTAAGTGAAATTATGAAAAACAAATGCGAAGAAAGCAAACAAAAACTGGCTTGCTTGCTACCAAACGCCAAACAAGAGCGCAAAGCGTTGCAAATTGAGTTGGGAATGTATTCTTTGTTTTTACGGTTCGGTCAATTACACGACGTAAAAAAAGGCGAAACGCCCCAAGAGCAACGGGAACACGTATTGTATATTCGGGAACAAATGATGTTACGGGAAAAGCAGATGCAAAACTTCCCTAAATTTGAAATGCAGTATCAGCAAATCACCGACACCGAAGAAAAAAAGCGGCTGATTGCTACATATCACGCAGAAATACAAATGCGATGTCAGATGGTTCCCAACTATTTGCAACAATACCAAGCCGCAAAGTCGGCAGGTAATGCGGAGGAGACCTTTGAAGCAGGTATTAAGGTGGCCGTGGTGGAAGAAGGATTCCGTTTGTGGGAACAATGGCGTGAGCGACACAACGTATATCCGGGATTGTTAGGGTGAATAACATGAAGTATGCCAAAATATTGCAACTGTTGGGCAACGAAACCCGTGTAAAAATTTTGCGGTTGTTGATGCGCGAAGATTCTTACGTGGAAAAGTTGGCTTGCGAACTGAATTTAACACCCGCTACCGTGTGTTACCATTTGAAAAAAATGGAAAATGCAGATGTGGTGCGTTGCAACCGTTCCCAATTTTACGTCATTTATTCTCTTGACCCCGCTTTTTTGGCGTTGTCTGTAGGACAGTTATTGGCAGGGTGTCCCGTTACTGCAAAAGTCGAAGAAGATAGTAAATACCAAAAGCAGGTAATTGCTAACTTTTTTCGTTACGGACGATTGACCCATATTCCATCCCAGCGAAAAAAGCGGGAAATCGTGGTACGGGAAATCGCCAAATCCTTTAAAAGTCAAAAGCAGTACACCGAAGAGGAAGTCAACGAAATCATTCACAAATACCACGCGGACCACTGCACCATTCGTCGGGAAATGGTCATGATGGGACTGTTGGTTCGTAAAAACAATCTTTATTGGGTGGGATCGTGAGTACGGTCACTGTTGCCCCATTTATCAAAGAATACCGCCGACGACAGAAAATCACCCAAGCGGATTTTGCCAAACTGGTGGGAGTATCTCCCCAAGCGGTTTCCAAATGGGAACGGGAACAAGGGTATCCCGACATCACCCTACTCCCCCGACTCGCCCACTTGTTTGATTGTTCGGTGAACGATTTTTTTCCACAACAAAGGACAGACCTTGGTTAAGGTCTGTCCTTTTACATTTACATTATTATATTATGCCCGTTCAGCGAGGATTTTGTCTACGCTAACCAATTTGACACACAGGCAGAACAAGCGGGTGGCAATTTCCAAATCGGCCACGGGGGGATAAGAGGGAGCAATACGGATATTGCTGTCGTCAGGGTCTTTGCCATAGGGGTAGGTAGCCCCTGCTCCGGTAAGAATAACCCCTGCTTTTTTGCAACGGCTGACAATGCTCTTGGCGCAACCGGGCAGAGCGTCAAAGGAGATAAAATACCCGCCCTTGGGCTCGATCCAAGAACCGATTTCCAAACCGCCCAATTCTTCACGGAAGATATTCAGCACCATTTCAAATTTGGGGCGCAAAATGTTGGCGTGGAGTCGCATATGTTCTTTCATTCCGTTGATATCCCCAAAGAACCGCACGTGGCGCAGTTGGTTTACCTTGTCGTGGCCAATGGTTTGAATGGTCAGTTGCTTTTTGATGTCCTCCATGTTGTTGTGGGAGGTTGCCAAAGCGGCGATTCCCGAACCGGGGAAACTGATTTTCGAGGTAGAAGCAAACTTATAGACCATGTCGGGATTGCCTGCTTTTTTGCATTCAGCAAGAATCTCGATCAGTTCATCCTGCACATCGTCGTACAGGTGATGAATCCCGTAGGCGTTGTCCCAGAAAATGCGAAAATCCTTGGCGGCGGGTTTCAGACGGGCGAAGCGACGTACCACTTGGTCGGAATAGGAGTTGCCGGTGGGGTTGGAATATTTGGGCACGCACCAAATCCCTTTGATGGCATCGTCTTCGGCAACCAATTTTTCAATCATGTCCATGTCAGGGCCGTCGGCGTGCATGGGAATATTGATCATTTCTACCCCAAAATACTGGGTAATGGCAAAGTGACGATCATACCCGGGCACGGGACACAGGAATTTTACTTTGTCCAATTTACACCAAGGGGTGTTGCCCATAATACCGTGGGTCATGGCACGTGCTACGGTGTCGTACATCACATTCAAGCTGGAGTTACCGTAAATAATGATATTGTCTACGTTTACTTCCATCATATCGGCAATGAGTTGCTTGGCTTCGGCAATGCCGTCTAACACGCCGTAGTTGCGACAATCGGTACCGTCTTCGCAGGTCAGGTCATCGGAAGAGCTGAGCACGTCCATCATACCCATAGAAAGGTTCAGTTGGTCAGCACCGGGTTTACCGCGAGCCATGTTCAGTTCCAAATGGCGGCTTTGGTACTCCTTGTACTCGGCGTGAAGGTCTGCCCGCAGGGCTTGCAGTTCTTCGGTGGTCATTTCTTTGTATGCTTTCATAAAATTCTATCCTCATTCCTTAGAAATAAAATATCAATAATAGGTTACGTTGACCCGTTTCCCGATTTTTTTCAGGGTTTTGGTCAACTCAATGATCAGCTGCATTTTAATGCTAAAGCTGATCGGCAGATTGGGGTTTTGGTGGGCAGGGTTCATGGCACGACCAATAAAGAAGTTAATGTCGGTGGCATCTTCCAAGATCATGCGGCACAGCTGTGACGCCCCATCTTTTTTATACCCCCACCGCACGTAGGACTCGTTATCTTTTAAGTAGTCCTTGGCATATTCCAGCACGCGGTTGACCGTAATTACCCCTTCGGTGACCAACTCCATCCCCTCCAAGGTGGCGGTGGGCGGAATATCGTCGTCGTAGTAATCCAAATTGGGCATTAGTTCTTTTCCCAAATAATCAGCCACCAGGTTGGAGGTCGTACCGCCGCACACCACGTGCTTGCCTTCGCTGGAAAGAAACTGGGAGATCATGTTTTCGGTTTCTTCATGCACCGCAGGAGGGCCAAACATAACGTTGAGCACCTCTCGCTTGCGCAAACGAATGGCACACACGGTAGTATCATCACCGGGTTTAAAGCGGTACAGGTTATTGACCTCTTCCAGCAACACGGTAGCCCAGGTTTTGGCCGAAAAATTGGGGTCATAGATCGCTTCCAGATATTGAATAATATCTTCTCGTTCCCACCCGAATTTGCGGTCAAGCCCGATTCCTGCGTGGGTCACCCCGTCGCTCATGGCAATGAACAAATCGTTTTCCTGCAGGTCAATATGGGAATGGTAGATCTGCTTATCCCCGATTTGATGAATATGCTTTGGTGGGCAATAATGCTTGCCGTCTCGCAGGACAATAATCAAGGGATTGTCGTATTGGTAAATTTCTGCTTTTTTGTTGTTCAGCAAATGAATCAGGGTAAAGGTGGAGTATGCCACCCCTCGCACCGAACAGATCGGCAAGGTGTCGGCAATGGTGTTTACGCATTCTTCCATGGAAAGCCCCGCGGCCATCATGGTAGAAATGATCTTAGAAGTAAGGGTAGACAAAATACTGGCTTTTACCCCGCTCCCCAAGCCGTCGGCCAGCACGATCACGGTAGAATTGTCGCCCTGCTCCAACACGTCGATGTGGTCGCCGCACAGCTGTTCACCATACTTGTTCATGCTTTGGTAGCCGATGTCGGCAAACAAACTATTCATCGGCAATCGACTCCTTTAATTTGGTAAGAGCGATTTTGGTTTCGGCGGCGGTTTCCCCCAGCAACGAAGCGATCTCTTGCACAATACGCATTTGTTTTTCTACCACGTTGTCGGCAATTTCCACCGTTTGTGCGGTAATAGCCTCTTTCTTTTGCCGCTCCAAGGTTTCCTCGGTAATGTTACGCATGTCGGCAATCAAAATATGATACGCCGCATCCAAAATAACCGTGATCTCCAAATAGGTGTTGGTCTTTTCCATATGAAGCTGGTGAGTAGAGATCCGTTGCTTCTTTTCCAGAGGAATTGCAAAAATATCGGGATCCATAAGGTGAGAAATGGATTCTCCCATCACATCTATACGATGTTCAACCCCCAGCATATTCATGGCAGAACGGTTGATTTGCTGAATCTCCAACTCGTGATTAAGCACGATAATGCCGTTGGGGGTGTTGTTGATGATGGTGTCGGAAAAGGTTTCGGCTTTTTCTTTTAAATAAGGCAAGCACATGGAAATGTCTGCCTTGCCACGGTAAATGGCAACCGCTTTGTCACGACAAGTAGAATATCCGCAACCACCGCAGTTCAGTTCGTCTTCCCGTGAGTTTTTGCCCATGCGAGCCAAAATCTCTTTTAGGGTTTCTTCGTCGGGGTATTCCCGCTTGCGGGGAATGGGCAAAAATTCTTTGTGCATACTGCCTGTGTAAGCAGGGGTAAAGGCAAAGGATTTGTCCACGTTTTGTTCCACCAGTGACACGTCCAACAAGGTGGTGGTGGTGCGTCCCGGACCGCCGATACAGCCCGACTGACAAGCCGACATTTCAATAAAGCACTTGTGCATGGTGCCCTTTTGAATTTCCTTCAAAGCATCTACACATTCTTTTACGCCATCTACGGCAATGTAGGTATACTCTCGATTTTTTTCGCCCATGGCACGAATGATTCCGCGGGCAACGGGGAAAATGGCGGTTTTGTTATGTTGCGCCCCCTCCCCTGTGGCGGTAATGGCAATATTTTGCTCGGCAAGCCAACGATCAAGTTGGTCAAAAGTCAGTACCGCATCGGCATAACCTTCGTACCGTTCGGCCTCGTCTTTTTTGGCAATACACGGGCCAATAAATACCACCTTGGCATCGGGTATACGCGTTTTAATGTCCAGCGCATGGGTCTGCATAGGAGAAAGCACCGGTGCCAAGTAAGGAATCACGTCGGGGAAATACTTTTGAATCATTAAATTGACCGAAGGACAGCTGGAGGAGATCACAATATCTCGTCCCTCGCTGAGCAGGGCGTTGTATTCTTCGCACACCTTGGTGGCGCCCACGGCGGTTTCTTCGGCAGAGGTAAAACCCAATTGCTTTAAGGCACGCTCCACGTCGGCAATGGTTGCCCCGCCGTATTGGGCGGCAAACGAAGGAGCCATGCTTGCCACCACAGGGTGACCGCTTTTCAGCATACCCTCTACTGCGTAGCGCTCCGAAAAAATCTCTTTACTGGTTTGGGGACAAGCGTTGTAGCAAAGCCCGCACCAAATACAATCGTCGGCAATAATGCGCGCATGACCGCCCGAAAAGCGAATGGCTTTTAGGGGGCAATGCCGAATGCATTTGTGACAACTGCGGCAATTGTTTTGCCGTAATTTTAAATGTTGAGCCATGGGAATTCCTCCTTTGGAAACATAAGAAGATAACAACGGCTTGTTACCCTCTTATATGCCCAACGTAGCAGAGAACGTAGGGGGCGACAACCTGCCGCCCGTTAAGGTGCGTCGCAAAACCAAGGTGTCATTCTGAACGAAATGAAGAATCCGCATCTCCTTGCAGATTACTCACGGATATTACGGATTGCCACGCCCCGTTGGGGCTCGCAATGACAGGATAGGGTGAGCATTGAAACTTGAACCTCGTTTTGAAAAGGCGGATTTCCGCTCACTCTTCGTTGAAATACTCGCCAATACGACAGCCTTGCGAGAACGAACGGGCTGAAAAGCACCGAAGTATCCCGCTTTGCGGCGGGTTCAAGTTTTAATGTTCACCCTAGCGAGAAATACCGATCCCCGAAGGGCGAAACCGCCCTTCGGGAAACAGGTTAAGATTACAGTTTTGCAATTACTTCGGTTTCGAAGAATGCGTCTACCCCTTCGGGGGTAATAGAAAACACATTATCGTCTACCGTAACGCAAACATCTTTTTGGCAGTTGCCCATGCAAAAAGTACCTGCCAATTCAACCTTGTCACCAAGGCTTTTTTCTTCAATCAATTCTTTCAAACGTTCCACCACGGTGCGAGAACCTTTCAAATGGCAAGAACTACCAATACATACCGTAACTTTCATACGTTTATCCTCCTTTTGATTAGAACAAGATAATCAAGAATTGGGAAACCAATACTACTGCAATCAAGGCAATGGGATAGGTTGCGGCATAAGCGGCGGCCACGTCTTCGGTGCCTGCCACGTTAATGAGGGTACCCAAAGCGGGGGTAGAGGTCATACCGCCGGTGATGGAACCCAGATTGTTTAAGAGGCTGAGCTTCAGCACATATTTGGCAAACAAGAAGCCGAGGATCATGGGAATAATGGTCATGATCAAGCCGTATACAAAATACATAATGTCAAAGCTTGCCACAAACTCGGCACCGCCGGGAATACCGGCACCTGCCAAGAACAGTACCAACCCCAATTCACGGAACAACTTCAAGGTCGGTTGTGCCGGCATAATGCTTACCTTACCCACTCTGGCAAAGTGACCCATAACCAAGGAAACCAACAAACAACCGCCTGTGGTGGTCAGGGAGAAGCAAGTACCGTCTAACCCTTCGCCCGACAGGGGAATTTTAATTTTGCCAACCAACGTACCAAGTACGGCGGCAAAAGCAAAAGCGGCAATTCCCATGTGGTCAATATGCAACAGATTGGCAATGGATTTTTTCTTGGATTCGTCGGTCTTAATCACCAATTTGGCACGTTCTGCTTCCATATTGGCTTTGGTCATTTTGGGAATCAATTGTACGAACAATACCACACCGATTACACCGAAGATGTAGGCGATGCCGTGACCCACCGAAACCAACCCCTCAAATTCGGGAGCAACCGTAGCCTTAGCGGCAGAGAAGGCGGGCGTAGAGGTCAGCGAGCCGGAAAGTAAGCCTACGATCATGGCAACAAAGCCGTCTTGACTTTCGGCACCGTTGCCGTAGCCGATAGCGTCGATCTCACCAAGACCGATACATGCGGCGGCGGCCAGACCACCTGCTAAAATTACCACCAAACCAAGCAATACGTAGGAAGTAAAGTTCTTTTTTAAATTACCGAAAAACTTAGGACCTGCAATAAAGCCAACAGCGGTTACAAACAAAACAAGTCCCAAGCTTTCCACCATAGAAAGCCACTTTTCATCAAAGGTGATCAAGGTTTTGCCCACAATTGCGTCACTGCAAAAAACAGCACCGAACAACAATGCTACGATAAATACACCGGCATCGCCCAAGGAGATTCCTTTTATGGTAATACGCCCCAAGGCATATCCGGCAAACAAAATCGCAAACAAGCAAAACAGTAAGAAGGAAACACCTTCAACAGGGATAACCCCTCCAAATAAATTCATTGGAATACCCTCTTTCCTTATGCCTTACGAGCGTAGCTGGGCAACAGTTTGGGAGAAACCATGTCGCTCTCGATACCTGCATCGGCACATTCTTTGGCGAATTTTTCTACGTGATCCAAGGTAAGTTTACCCACGGTTACGTTTTTGGATTGGTTAGCGGCATTGCGACCTGCGTTGCGACCGAATACAATGATATCAAGCAAAGAGTTGCCCATCAAGCGGTTGCGACCGTGAATGCCCCCAACGGCTTCCCCTGCAACAAACAGGTTTTTCACGTTGGTGGTTTGGCAATCGTCGGTAATATCCAAACCGCCGTTTTGATAGTGGAGGGTGGGATAAATGAGGATGGGCTCTTTACGGATGTCGATCCCGTATTTGCCGAACATACGCATCATAGCGGGAATGCGTTTTTCAATGGTGCCTTCCCCGTTTTTCAATTCAATCATGGGAGTATCCAACCAAATGCCTTCGCCTTCGGGGGTTTTGATACCCTTGCCACGGGCGGAGCATTCACGAATGATAGAAGCGGCGGATACGTCACGGGTTTCCAGAGGATGCATAAAGGCTTCGCCGTCTACGTTGATGAGTTTTGCACCCAAGGAACGTACTTTTTCAGTAACCAGAGCACCGAAGATTTGTTCGGGATAAGCCGCCCCTGTAGGGTGATATTGCAAGGTGTCGGCATACAACAGTTTAGCACCGGCACGATACCCCAAAATCAAACCGTCGGCAGTAGCGCTGTAGTGGTTCGAGGTGGGGAAGCCTTGATAGTGCAAGCGACCTGCACCACCGGTGGCGATGATTACGGTTTTGGCTTTGGCAACCAAGATTTCGCCGGTTTCCATATTCATGAGCACGGCACCTGCGGCGTTGCCGTTTTCATCCAAAATCAATTCAATAGCGGCAGTAAAGTCTACCACGGGGATTTGACGGTTGAGCACTTCGTCACGCAAGGTACGCATAATTTCGGCACCGGAATAGTCTTTGGCGGCGTGCATCCGTTTGCGAGAGGTACCGCCACCGTGGGTGGTAACCATGGTACCGTCTTCGGATTTGTCAAATTCCACACCCAGTTCATTCAGCCACAAAATGGCTTCGGGGGCTTCGTTTACCAATTTATAAAGCAATTCTTTTTTGGCTGCAAAGTGTCCCCCGCCAAAAGCGTCCAAAAAGTGTTGGGCAGGAGAATCGTTGGGTTTGTCGGCGGCTTGAATACCACCTTCGGCCATCATGGTGTTGGCGTCGCCCATACGCAGTTTGGTGACTACCATTACGCTTGCGCCTGCATTGTCGGCTTCGATTGCGGCAGAAGCACCTGCCCCGCCACCGCCGATTACCAGCACGTCGGTTTCATAGTCTACTTTGTTCAGGTCGACCTTCAACTCTTTTACACGGCTGTTTGCTTGCAACAAAGCGGCCAATTGGGTAGGTACTTTTTCCCCTTTGTTGGGGCCCACTTGCAGCACGGCAAATTCGTCTTGCTTATAGTCAGGATGATAGGTAGCAAGGAGTTGTTCCTTTTCCTCGGCGGTCATACGGCGAGGTTCCAGCACCGCGTTGGCTTCACGGGCGGCTTCTACCTTTTTCATGGATTCATACATTTCTTTGGTATACATTGAAAACCCCTCCTTACTTCTCAATCTCACGAGTGTTGTACAGTTCTTTAATTTCTTCGATGGGCTTATTCATAAGACCTTCGATCAGTTCTTTAAAGTCACCGTTGTTGATTTCTTTTACTCTGTCTTCCAAGTGAGCAGTTTTGGGAGCCAGATATTTACCGTTGATACGACGGGCAAGCATAGCCACTTGGGGGTGGGAGATGCCGGCAGGGCAACGGGAGGAGCAAACACCGCACATTACGCAGTCGAAGGATTCTTCGGCGCATTTTTCAAATTCGCCCCGTTGGGCGTAAGCGATGTATTGCATCACGTTCAGTTCTTGGGTGCAAGCCTTGGTGCAGGCGTTGCAACCAATACAGCTGTAAATTTCGGGGTACAGTTGCATCATAACCGATTCGGTTACCGGCACGGTATTGATGTCGTACACTTGTTTAATCAAGGGGAAGAAAGGCAGGGTTGCCACGTACATATTATCTTCTACCTTGGTTTGGCAAGCCAAGCAAGCGTTTAATTGTTGTTGACCTTTAATGCGATAAATGGTAGCGCAAGCACCGCAAAACCCGTTACGGCAACCGCAACCACGTACCAGTTCATAACCGGCATATTCCATCGCTTTCATAATGGTAAGATTGGAGGGCACTTCATATTTTTTGCCCATTAAAAACACGTTAACCATTTCAGACATTGTTCTTTCTCCTCCTTAATACTCGTTGGGCATTTCGTCCAGCTGGTCGCACCGGAACACGGGACCGTCTTTGCAGACGTATTTGGCACCGATGTTGCAACGACCGCATTTGCCTACGCCGCATTTCATTTTCAGTTCCATGGTGGTATACACTTGGGTTTTGTCAAAGCCCAATTCAATCAGACCTGCCAAGGTGAATTTGATCATAATGGGAGGTCCGCAAATGATGACCGTTTTGTTGGTGTCAAAGCCCAACTCTTTTACGTAGTTGGGAACAAAACCTACGTGACCGTCCCATCCTTCTTGTTCACGGTCGATGGTCAGGTACACGTTGATGCCTTCTTCCTTACACCATTCGTCAATGATTTCTTTATAGTCCACCAAATCTTCCATGCTACGAGAACCGTAAACAATATCTACGGTACCGTAGTTTTGGCGATTGTCACGCACGTAGTTGATCACCGAACGCAAGGGAGCCAGACCAATACCACCGGCTACAAACACCATATCTTTTCCTTTGAACTCGGTTTCCACAGGGAAGCCGTTGCCGTAAGGACCGCGGATGGTGATTTGTTGACCTTCTTCCATTTGATGAAGCCAGTTGGTCAAGCAACCGCATTTTTTAATGGAAAATTCCATAAATTCGGTGTTGGTGGGGGACGAAGTGATGGAGAACATAGCCTCACCCACGCCGGGAATAGACAGCATGGCGCATTGACCGGGCATATGGTCAAACACCTTGCCACCGTCCAAAGCGTTCACTCGGAAGGTTTTTACGTCGGGGGTGTCGATGCGAACGTCGGTTACCACGCCCAATTTGGGAATCAAAGTTTCTTGCACGCTCATTTGTTGGCACCTCCCAAGGCTTTAATTACTTTTACAATGTTCATGGAAATGGGGCATTTGGCAAGGCATCTGCCGCAACCCACGCAAGAGAAGTCACCGTTGTTGTTGGCAGGGAAATACACCAATTTGTGCATAAACCGTTGACGGAACCGTTCCACTTGAGAAAGACGGGGGTTCCCGTGGGCGCAACGGGTGAACTCGGAGTACATACAAGAGTCCCAGCAACGGAACCGTTTGATACCGTGCCCGGTGTCAAAGTCTTTGATATCGTAACATTGACAGGTGGGGCACACAAAGGTACAAGTACCGCAACCAAGACAAGCTTCGGACAATTTCTTCCATTGTTCACTACCGAACAGGTTCAGCAAATTGTCTTCGGTAAAGGCGGACAAATCCAGATTTTGGATCGGCAGTTTTGCCATGATTGCCTTTACGGTTTCTTTTACGCCGTCGGCGGCGGAGTCGTCCGCTTCTGCCAGCACGTCGGCTACGCTATTCAGCAAGGCTTCCCCTGCCTTCGTATTTGCTTGCAAATACAAGGTGTCATCGTCTTGCCAGCAAGCAACGTCACCACCGGGGGCGGTGGGGTCAATGCCGAAGTTTGTGCAGAAGCAGGTTTCGGCAGGTTTATTGCAACACACGGTTACAATCACGCCGTGCTCACGACGGTTTTGATAGTAAGTATCAACAGGGTCGCAAAGGAATACTTTGTCAAGCAACTCAAAACTGCGAGCATCACAAGCACGCACACCAAACACCACGAAATCTTCGTCGGGGCGGGTAGGCTCAATGATTTCAATGGTTTTGCCTTCTACTTTAAAATCCACCATATTTTCGGTTTGGGGGAAGAAGAAGTCCTTTGCCGAGCGGTTGGTATTAAGAGCGCCGCTCCACAGCACGCCGTCTTCATACTTTTTAAAGTCGGCGCCGGCAGGGGTGTCTACCGGCAGGTACAAAGTACGGGTGGCAGACAATGCTTTGAACAAAGATTGAATGGAATCAAGTTTGATTTGTTTCATCTTACTCCACCCCTCTTTCATGAACGATTGACGGTTCGCAATCGTCAAAGGTAAAGTTGGTCAAGGGGCCGCGGGAGTCGGTATCTTCCCCTGCTTGGTATTCCCCATACAACTCGTTAATGTCTTTGATGAATTTGCGGTTTAAAAGATGCAACGGAATGCCTTGGGGGCAGACACGGGAGCATTCCCCACAGTCGGTACAACGACCCGCCACGTGGAAGGCACGGATCACGTGGAACAATTTTTCTTCAAAACTGTCAGCCGCGGCGGTATTGGCTACACCGGAATTCACGTTGTCAAACACGCATTTTTCGCAGGTGCAAGCAGGGCACACGTTACGGCAAGCGTTGCAACGAATACAACGGGACAGTTCGTTTTGCCAGAAGGCATAGCGTTCATCGGAGGTCATATTCTCCAATTTTTCTACCATATCAAAGCGGTTAGAATCGATCACTTCGCCGTCTTCACCCAGAATTTCGTCATAGGTCATCAGCTTGCGGCTTTTGCAAACCACGCAACGTTCGGCAAGCACTTGCGTCTTGGTAACGGTTTTGCTACCGTACAAGGTTTCCACCACGAAGTTGTCTCCTTCAGAGGCGATTCCCAAAATACCGTCAATACCCAACGCTTTGATCTTTTCCACGTCGGCTTTGCCGTCGCAACCCACACCAATTACATATACGTTGTCACGGTTGACACGATGTTCTTTGGTGAGTTGGTTTAAACTGTAAGTATCGCAAGGCTTTAAGAATACCAACACCTTGCCTTCGTTTTTGGTTTCTTTTACCAAATATTTGGATACGTTGGCGGCGGTAAAATCGTCATACACAAAGCTTTGTTCCAAAGCTTCTGCCGAATCGAACACCGCAGGAGTCGCGTCATAAGCAAACTCCCCTTTTTGCCAGCCGAGGACACGATTTACGGTGCCGTCGGTCAGCAATTCTTTTGCTCGTTTGATCATTGCTTCTTGCATCGTAAGTCCTCCAATCGTTTGTTTTCACCCAATTTGGTTACGGTTTCTACAAAATCATTCATGGTAGCGGCAAACTTGGCACCTTCGGCGGCGGACACCCATTCCAAACGGGTGCGGTCACGCTCAATGCCTAAAAAGTCCAGCATGCTGAACAGCAAAGTCATACGGCGACGAGCGTAGTAGTTACCGGTGGTATAGTGGCAGTCGCCGGGGTGGCAACCGCAAATGATCACACCGTCGGCGCCCCGTTGGAATGCTCTGAGCACAAACATGGGATTTACACGGCAAGAGCAAGGCACACGAATGATCTTTACGTTGGCAGGGTAATTCAGTCGGTTGGTACCCGACAGGTCAGCCCCTGCATAAGAACCCCAGTTGCAGCAAAAGGCAACAATGGTGGGTTTGAATTCTTTTTTCTCTACTTGCATATTGCGTCAACCTCCGCCATAATTTGGCTGTTGGAAAATCCGTTCAAGTCCATAGCGCCCGAGGGGCAAGCAACGGTACAAGCGCCACAACCTTGGCAAACCGCAGGGTTCACGCTTGCCACACGGCGAATGGCGGTGGTGCGGTCGGGCATACGGAATTCTTTATCTTCATACGTGGTCGCGCCGTAGGGGCACACGTTCGCGCAGGACGAGCAGCCGTTGGACATCAACTCGTTGGAG
>JAZRFL010000061.1:0-13010 GCA_045661365.1 Acutalibacteraceae bacterium
AAAACGAAATTGAACCCAAGCAAGAGGCCATGTTGATCTTGCACGGGCAAAAGAAATATTAAACAAGTACGGATGTGTCGCATTGGCACATCCGTACTTGTTTGGTATAAAATATTCTTTCATAAAAGCTTGGGCAACGTGGAATTAAAACCGTACCCTGTCAATTTTAAAAACCAAAAAGGTGTTTTCAAATTGTTCCGCCACGGCAGTCTCTACCTCTTGGCGCAGTTGGCTCTCGGATTTTTTGGATTCCACAGGCATTTCCAAATCGAAAATAAAATTGGTGTGGGTAGGACCAACCACCATACGAAAATCGTGGATCGAAACCGTTTCATCCACTCCTTTTAAACAACTGACCAATTGCCGTTTGGCGGCATTGACCTTTTCGTTGCTGACTTCTACCGGATCCAAATGAATGGTAGTTTCGCAATGGTATTTTTCCATCACTTCCATTTCAATGTGATCGATCACATCGTGAAGCTGATAAATATCTCCGTCCCCCGGCACCTCGGCATGCAAAGAAACCAGCCGTCGTCCCGGACCATAGTCATGGATCAGCATATCGTGAATGCCAACCACCTCTGGGTGGGACAGCACCACCTCTTTGATCCCCTGCACCAATTCCGGTTCAGGCACCTTGCCTAGCAGATCTCCCAACGTATCTTTGATAGAATTGATACCTGCATACAAAATAAACAGCGCCACCAAGAGTCCGCAATATCCGTCTAATTGCCAACCAAAGAAATACGACAGCACGGTGCTTGCCAGCACCACCAAGGTGGCAACCGTGTCGCTCAAGCTGTCGGCGGCGGTGGCCAACATGGCAGAGGAGTCAATTTTTTTGCCAACACTGCGGTTGTAAAGAAACATATACACCTTAATCACAACCGAAGCCGCCAAAATCCCAACCGTTAGCCACGAAAAGGTGACGGATTGCGGATGCAAAATTTTGTTAAACGAGGACTCGAACAGTTCAACCGCCATAAGCAAAATCAAAAAAGAAATAACCAAACCGGTGACGTATTCCATGCGCCCATGACCGTAGGGATGATCCGCATCGGCTTTTTTTGCCGCCAAACGAAATCCCAGCAGCATGATCACCGATGAGGCGGCGTCGGACAAGTTGTTAAATGAGTCGGCAGTAATTGCCACCGAACCGCTAATGACCCCCGCAAAATATTTACCGCCGAACAACAAAAGATTTAGCAAAATCCCCATGATCCCGCACAGCATACCATAGGCACCGCGCACCCGTTCATGGGTATAGTTTGTATGATCTTGAATCAACCAACGAGACAGTAATCGAATCATTATGATTCCTCCCCATCGCTTTATGATTTCTTATTTTACCATAAACAGAAAAAAAGTAAAGATATGATCACAATGTTTTTACAAAGAAACAGCAAAACAAGGATTGCTTTATCGGCTATTGTCGCTTACAATCATAGGAGGCGTGACACCGCATGATCAAAGATGTTTTGATAATATTTAAAACCCATTTGGATATTGGCTTTTGCGATTTGGGACACAAAGTGGTCGACCGCTACCTAACCGAGTTTATTCCCAACGCCATAAAACGCGGCTACGAATTGCAAAACACCGACACACCCTATATTGGGACAACAGGGTCTTGGTTGCTTTACCAAGCATTAAAGAAGGACGTGGACGGCAAGGTAGCCAAAGCCATTGAAGACGGAATTGTTGCATGGCATGGATTGCCCTTTACCGCCTTTACCGAGTGCATGAACAAAGAACTGTTCACTTATGGGTTATCTCTTTCACAAGAATTGGACAAGTAGCCAATCGACTGCCTCAAGCTTATTGGTTAACGTTTTTCGGTTATACGAACGATCATTGGGAACTCCGCAAACTGGGTCAATGGATCGCCGCTGATGAGGTACTGTACAGTCCTCTGCTTGCCGCCACCGACTTTTGGGTGCGAAATGACGAGGTTACGATTGAAAGCATGGATGCTTTGCTGGTTGCCCCTTACGGTCGGAAACTGTTAAACCTAAAAGCCGACAACGACAAAGAGGATCTGTATTTTAATCTATATAACAACATTTTGGGATGCAATCATCCCATGTGGTACAGCGATGACAGTCGTTTTCGATTTGTTATTCGGCCGCGAAACCCGCAATGATTCGGCATAGTGTAAATCCCGAGATAAGCATACCGCTTATCTCGGGATTTTTGCATAGTTTAGGGCACGTGGGGTAAACCAATGTTGAGGTGATTCCATGACCGAATACGAATATTTACGGCGGCGGATTCGCGATTGCATAGAAAACAGTTGCGATTCCTCCTTGTCGGAAAAACAGCGGCAAAATCAAAGAGAAGCCTTGCGATTTCATCTGGCACAGATGCAATCGGCAAAGCTTCCCTCATCGATCAATCCAAACAAATTATAAGGCGAAAAGATCCTCTTCCTCGTCGTCTTTTTTGATCAAAGGAGATGTAATCGCCTGAGGCGGCAAAGCGGCGGTCGTGTTGATCAAACCAGAGCCGGAAGCCGACCACGGGGTTTGGTTCATGTTACCGGAGGCAGGAATGGGCGTACCGTCGTTGATATAGGGGGCATAGGGAGTAAAGTTGACCCCCCGCACATATGCTTCGGCGCTACCTGCGGGTACACGAATAGCGAACCCGGTTGCCACCGTGTCAAAAATACCGGTACCCATTAAAATGGGCGGTGTAGCACCGGTAAAGGTAATGGTGGCAGGGGTACAATTCAAAAATGCGGTACTGTCAATGGCGGTCAGATTGCTGCCAAAGGTAACAGCCGACAGATTCGACGCCCCTTCAAATGCCTTGGCACCGATGGCCAGGGTGTCATTGTCCACCGTGTAAGACGACGCCGTATTGGCTTTGGGATACCGCAACAGCATTTTACCGTCTTTGGTATACAGCACACCGTTTTTAGAAGTAAAGGAACGGTTGGCGGCATCCACTTGAATAGCGGTCAAGGTAGTAACCTCGGCAAGCGTCTCGGTTTCAAAGGTGTGTAAGCCTGCAGGCAAGGTGACCGTGCTCAGCGTATTGGACACGCTCACAAACGATCCCGGCTGAATTCCGGTTACTGTATAGGTGTTAGCATCTACCGTAACAGTAGCAGGAATGGTCAAGGCAGTAGCACTGCCCATGAAATAACTAATGGTACATTCATTGCCGTTGGGCAAGAAGAAGTATTGGTTGCCCTGAGCATCGGTAACAACTTGGTCCATGGTAACAACAGGACGGTTTTTCCACTTCGTACCATAGAAGGATTGATATGCCATGGGAACCATAAATTGACCATAGGTCAGGTTGGAAGCAACGGTAGGCATATCGGCAGAGGTATTGATCACCTTATTGATAATAATGTTGGTGGTTTGGGTGGTATTGGTAAAATCATTGTTAGTGAAGGATGCAATTTGTTCAAAATATACACTTTGCAGTTTGCTACAACCGTAGAAGGTAGAGCCGCCGACCAGCGTTTGTACTTTAGGCAGCCGAACCGTAAGCAAAGCGGTACAAGTTCTAAAGTTATTCCCGCCGCCCATGGTCACCAATTCGGGTAGGTTGATTGAAGTCAATTTGGTACAACTGGCGAAATTATACGTGCCGGTCATGGTAACCAATTTGTTGGCTACCACATTGGCAAGTCCGGAGGCTTGATAGAAGCAATGATCGGTCAAGGTCGTTACGTTCTTCAAATCGACCGAAATCAAACCGGTTAAGGCATTAAAGGCATAATCTTCTATGGTTTTTACACCGTTGCCCAACGTAAGGTTTACATTGCTGAAGGTTTGGTTGGCAAAAGCATAGCGGCCAATGACAGAAACGGTGTGCCCGTCAAAACTGTCAGGCAAAGTTACGTCACCGTTAAACGACAAGGTTGAGGTAATCAAAGTAGCGGTATTGTCGTCATTTACCGAATAAATGTATTCACCAATGTTGTAACCATTCACCAAATTTTCACCGTATTTGGTACCTTGGGCGTAAATACGAGAAACAGGGATGCTACCGGGCTTTTTGCTAAGATAAAAGTCCAAAGCAGAAGCGGGAACATATAATTTAATTAGTTTTTGATTGGCGGTAGTGATGCTGTTAAAAGGAGAAGTCCCTAACGACAGCGTTTCATCGGTGCTACCCATGTAAATTTCTCTTAGGTTTTGACACGAAGACAAGAAATTGTTTTTGTAAACCGTAACCAGTTTGGGAATAGACACCGAAACCAAGGAAGCACAAGACGAGAAAGTGGCGGCATTGTCCACATTATTGCCAATGGTTACCACGTTGGGCAACTGAGCTGTTACGATGTTACTGCAACTCAAGAAGATTGAGGAACCCATGGTTTGCGTACCGCCGGTATTGACCGAGGTAAGCCCTTTACAGTTGCTAAATGCTCCATCGGCGATCTCTTGCATTCCGTTGGGCAGGGTCAAATTCCCAACAATACCGTTTAACCCATAGAAGGCGTTTTTGCCGATTTTTTGCAAATTGGAACCAAAGCGCAAGGTTACGTTGGTAAAGGTTTGGTTACGGAACGCATTTTCATAAATCGAGGTAATGGGTTTGCCGTTCCATTCATTGGGTAAGGTTACCTCGCCGGTATAAGACAAGTTGGAGGTAATAAGCGTAACCGTACCGTCCTCATTGATTTGATCGGAGACAATATATTCCCCTATATTATAACCATAGGTGGCAGAATTGTCCCCCATTTTTTCCCCGGTGGGATAAATCTTTAATTTGTTGATACCGCCTAACGTACTGTAGGTACTGTAATCGGCTACCAAACGTTCGGGAACAAACAATTTAATTCGTTCCGAAGAGGTTTGATAAAATACGTTGCTACTACCCAGGGTGACGGTTTGCTCACTTCCCAAAATGATTTCTCGCAAAGAAGTACAATAGGCAAAGGTGTAGCCATTGTTCACTTGATACAAGCAAGGAGCCGATACAGAAACCAGTTTTGAACAGTAATAGAAAACGTAGTTGTCTGCCACACCGTCCCCTATGGTTTCAACCTTTGGCAGGTCTATATGTGTCATAGCCGAGCACCGTTCAAAGGCACGGTTGCCGACATAGGTCGTACCACCGGTGTTTATGGTGGGCAATGCAGTACAATAATAGAAGGCATAGGTGTCGATCGTTTCCATAGAATCGGGCATAGCTGAAACCGTGCTCAAGCGATTGGCATAAGAAAATGCCCAAGGCTCTATGGTTTTCATGTGGGTGCCCCAATCGGTAATTTGGGTTATGGTTGTTTTGTAGAAGGCATATTCACCAACATATTCCACACTATCGGCAAAACGAATAACAGGATTGGAACCGTTCAAGGTATTGCAATAGCTGTAATCCCCTACCCCCACAACCGTAATGGGTTGACCGCCTACACGCACGTTGGTGCCAATGGCAATTTCGCCTGTATTCGCCCCAACGTAACACACGATCTCCCAACTGCTTGTACCGGAAAGTTGCCGTACAAAATGGGTGCCTGTATCGTCCATTTGTGCCATGGGGTAAACCTTGGTTTCATAACGGCTGAAAATGGTACGGTAGGATTCAATATAGGTTTCTTCTACAAAAATGGCTTGTACCTGATCCATCCCTTGCAAAGCACTTGAAATAGGAGTAGGTGAAGCAAAAGCAACATATTTACCTTTATAAAACCATTCGTCATTAAACGTGGTAACCGAGGCGGGAATGGTAACCAGCAGGTTGGGATTCATGCTCCCCAAAGAATACGTGCCCAATTGTTCCAAGTTTTGAGGAAGCACCAAGTTTGTCAGTTTTTCACAACCCGAAAACGCACTGGTGCCCAAACGATTGGGCGTACTGCCATCGATTACGGTAGCTCGTTCCATATTCAAATGGGTCAACGAAGGCATTAGGTTACCGCGAATATATTCAAGATCGGTATTGGTCACCCGTTTGTCACCAACCGAAATAATTTGCAGTTCGGTGACCGCTGCAATAGAAGAGGTGGGTTCCAGACCCAGATCACGGAAATATTCGGTCAGCAAGGACTGAATGGTGGCGTTGGGTTGGGTAGGTGTGTTTTGATAATACACCACCAAGCGACCATTACCTTCACCCAAGGGGGCTACGGTAATGTCGGTGCTTTCTTTTTCAATATGGCCGTTGTTATAGGCGGCGGCACCGGTTACGGTCATGTTGTTACCGGTAATGGTTTGCACAATGCGGGTATTACCGGAATAGGTAATGGGATCGGTACCGGTAGAAATAAATTTTTCCGACCAAGAGGGCAACTGAATGGTACCGGTAATATTGGCCGCATTCACAATGTAAATTTGCGGTGCATTGGTTTGCGGGGTGATATGCATATTGGTCAGCACCACGTTTTGAATGGTGCCGGCGTTTTGAATTTCAATATTTGAGGACTTTGCCACCGCTTCGATCTTGTTAACGGTAGTATTGTTGGTAACCGTAACACGGGTATTGCTGTCAACGTAAACAGTGGTTGCCGTACCGCTGGCTCGATTGACTACTTTCACGGTAGACAACGTAACCCCTGCCAACCCGTACGCATGGGTACCCTGTACCGTAAAGATTCCGTCAACCGAAATATCGCCGGTGGCTTTATTACCACCCAAAATGCGCACTTCGCTGTTGGGTGTGGTAACCGTAAAGTTACCGCCAACCCCTTCGCTGGGAGACATCACCTTAATTTGTCCGTTACCGGTGGTATTGATGGTAAGTCCGGTAGGTGCTACGTAATTATAAATCAAGTTGCCCAACACCTCTAAGGTAAAGTTGTTGGTCAACAGGTTGATTGCCTTGTTGATCACCAAGTCTCCTTCGTAGGTGATATTGTTAAGCAAACGAATGCTGTCACCGGGCAAAGCTTTTTCTACCGCATTGTTAATGTCGTTTACGGTAGAACAGTTATAGGTGAATCCGGTAGAAGCATCTGCTTCGAACGCACCCGGTTGGGTTACGTAGATATGCATAAACACTTCTACGGATTTATTGGTATATTCTTCGGTAATGGCAGTTTGCTTCATACCGTAATCCAGACGGTAAAACCGTTTGGTAGTTACGTCGTCCAAATTGCTCATGGTGGCATAACGATCCATAGTTGCCATGTTAAAGCCGTTTTCTTCGGCTTGCTTGACAAATCCACCGCTAATGTAACTTTGCAAACGGGCAGAATCATCGCCGGTATAACGGTTCACGTCATTGGTTACGTCGGTCAAGGCATACCAGAATCCGCCCAAATACTCTACTTGCCCTTCGGCGGTAAAACCAACCTTGAAATCCATGGGCAAAGAGCCGGTTTTTTCAACTGCCAAAAACGCAGTTTCGGTAATTCCGGCTTGCCAATTATTTTTATTAAACAAAGGTTCATTGACCTTTTGATATCCGGTTGCATCGGTATTTTTGGACAACACGGTGGTGGTTAAAACACCTTGTTCATCGTAACCGGTTGCCACGAAGTTCAAGTCACCGGTCGAAAAGGTGCTTCCTTCCAAAGATACCTGATTTTTATACCAAGAGAAAGTAACAATGAGCAACGTAAAAACCATTAGCATAGACATCAACGCCAGCCAACGTTTTTTATCTGCTATTACCTGTTGCAAACCGCGTTTAATCGGTTGAGGGATCTGCTTCATTGTCGTTTTCCTCCTTTTCATCTTTTTTGCACAGTTTCACAAGAGAAACCACTTCGCTCATCACCAACAGCGCCATGGGAAGCACAAATACACCAAAAAAGCCCCATTTGGTATTGGCAAGAGCAAATATTTGACCCAATAACGGGATTTTAAACAAAATTTTAGATTGGATCTGCCAAGATTCCACAGGGGGATCGGCAAGATCGTTGGCAAGCCCTTTGGTAATAAACCGACGGTTGCCGTTTTCTTCTTGAATTTCTATAATTTCATGGGTGATCATTTTGTCTTTGATATCGCCGGTGGTACCCATATAGGTCACCACGTCCCCTACCTGTAGCGTGTCGGGATCCACGGTTTTGCCAAGCAAAATGTCGCCGGAAGAATATTGGGGTTCCATACTACCGGTCAAAACGTAAAAAATGTTATAGCCAAAGATCGATTGATTGCCGCCCATAAACTTCATCAGGACGAAAAACACCAAAATCAAAAATATAACGGCAAACAAAACCGTAGAGCTGATTCGCAAAATCTTTTTCAGCATAGGTCCCCCATTGATTTAAACCGTCAAAAAGTTGATACTGCCAATGGTAAAGGTTTGATTGGCAAGTTCCTCGGTTGCTTCGTGGGAAAAAATTACGTAAAAATACACCGAAACAGTACAGTCCGGCGGAATTTCCGCCCCTTCCAACAGAGAAAACGTGCCGCTTTCACTACCGTCAAACAAGGAATTACTTACCAATTCCGGCGGCAAATAGGGTGCTTGAAACCCGCTGAAACCGCTGGTACCGATCACCAGATTTTTTTGTAAATCCACATTTTCGCACTCGATCCCAGACAACACCATATGTACGTACACAGGAACGGTAGAGGTATTGGTAATATCGGCACGAAATTTTTGGCGGGAACCGGGTGCAAAATTTTCGAAATGGGACAGCACACTATTGTTTCCCTCTTCCAATTCCTTGGTAATATCGATGTAATTGTCTAATCCGTCGGAATCCTTATACAACGAAACATCCAAGGCCGCCGAGGCGATGACTGCCTTGCCGTTGGTCATGGAAAATTCCATGTAGCGACCGGTAACTTTATCGATTTCGTTGATCCACGCAAAACAAATGGTAACGCACATAAACAAGCAAAGAACCGAAAGCACGATCTTGGTACTCTTTTTCATTTATATGCCTCCTTTGTTTTGGGTTGTCAACTCTTGCTATTGTGGAACACTGATCGAGTCGAATTTCAAATTCATGTCAAAATATTGACCTGCAATTTCATTGACGCAATATTCGTCGGCACCTTCCAACCAAATGCGCAAGGTAATCCATTTCAGTTCACCGGGTTTCAAGGTAAACAGCATTCTGTCAGGATCGGGAGTGAAATTATAATTTTCGGGGTTGGCGGGGTTGGTACTGTCAAACGCAGTAGTACGACCACCGTTGAAATATTGCAAGGAATACACCTTTTGTTGGCTGACTGCCGTGGGATCGTCTTGTTCTTTTCCGTCAGCATCTGCCAGCACGGCGCTGGTGCTATAGTCTACTTCTTGTCCTTCGGGAGTATTTCCCAAAATATAAACGTGATTGGTTTCGCTACCGTCCGCTTCGGTCACGGTATAGTCCAAGGCAATTCGAATCGCGTTAGACACGTGAACGTCGGTGGTATCGGACAAAAAGGATTCGGGATGAACAAAGATATATCGATCGGTGGTCAACGTATCGTCCAACTTAAGGGCAAACTGGGTTTCGATATAGTTTTCCTTTTGGGCGTCGGTCACCTTGGCATATTTGGCAGGCTTTTGGTCTAACGTAGGCATGAAATCCAACCACATAAAGTTTTGTCCGTTTTGACTGGATACCTGCTTAAAAATAAAGGAGTCGATACCAACGACCTTGTTCAGCGAAAGGGTTTCGTAGTTATCATCCCCTGTTAAGCTGATAACCAAAGCGCCTGCTTTGTTGATCTGCAAATCTTCTTGTTCAATGCTGGGGGTCCAATTACGAACCACCCAAGCGTAAGATAAAATGACAAGCAGTAAACACAGCCAAAGTGCTGTAACTGCGGTCAATATTTTTTTAGCTTTGGACATATGCTACTGCTCCCTTCTATGAAATATTTATGGTTCTAACCGCCGAAGCAAAATGCGACGCGGTTTCATCATACCGTACAAAAACCTTGGAACGTCCGCTCAAATTGGGAGTTTCGGGGAAGGTTGCCCAGTTGATGCCGTCCACCGACGAGCTCATTCCTTCTGTCAAACCGTTGAGTTTGCCTTCGGAACAGGTAATATTGTCCAACTTTTGTTGTTGGTCAGCGGTAATCTCACTTTTGTCAATACCGGTGAATTTCAGTTTCACCTTTACTTGACCGCCTGCCAATGCGTGGCTTGCTTCTCGGTCGGTTCCTTCAAACCAAATGCGTAAGGTCAAATCGGCATAACCGTAATCATCGGTAGCAGGCTGAATGGAAAACAACCGTGCGCTTTTTTTGGCATACGCGGTGTCGGCTTCGGTGCTGCCGGCAACAAAACGCGAATTGGCATAATCCTCTTCCGAGTAGGATCTCACCTCATAATTGGTGTCGGTGTAACGGTATACTTCGGGTTGCCCGAATTCATTGAAGGAGAACAAACCGTCATTGCCGGCAGTCAATTGATAATTGGGATTGGGTGCCCAAATCATTTTGGTAACCCCGTTTTCAATAAATGCCACACGGGTTGCCCCTGCAATAAAATCTCGGCTGAAATCCCCGAAAATATTGCCCTCTTTGGCAGGATTGGTGGGAGATATATAGGATTCACCGCTCAAATAAACATCCATGGGCGATGTGGAACGAAATTTTAGATTTAATTCCACGTAATCCCCTTTTTTGGTCTGCTTATTGTACACGACTGCTTGCTCATAAGAAAGCGGCTGGTTGTTATCATCCATTTTGGTGGGACGGTACAAGTTGATCCCGTCGCCGGTAATGTCTTGGGTTTCGGAGGAAAAGCCGGTTTGGGTGATCATGGCATTCCATGTTCTTCCGCCGTCGGCAGAAATTTCCAAGCTTTTACCCGCTTCACAGACAATGTCCGAACCAAAATCAACGTAGGTGCTTTCATTTAAATAAAACCAAGCAAAAACACCGCCGGCCAAGCCCAATATCAAAACAAGGGAAAGGATGCTAAATGCAATTTTTTTCTTTTTAGCCATTGACCGTTCCCTCCTTATCAGAATTAAACTCTAAATACACACGAATCTTTCCGTTATGCAGTTGACGAACACATTCTCGATCGCTGCCCTCTAAAAAGATACGAACCATAATCTTTTGGCGTACCGCCTCACCGTTTTGTGTGGTAAATGAAATCAAAGGATTTGCTTCCGTCTGTGAAGGCGACCCCCACATAAAGGTACCGTCTTCCGAAACACCGCTTACCGCACCGTTGGTGGGAACTACCACTGTTTGCTCCAACGAAGTCCCCACTTGATAAGTGTAATTGGCTTCCACGTTGCCGGTTTCATTAACCGTGCTTATGGTTTCTTCGGTTTCCGCATCAACGTATTCCGTATATTCATAGGTGGAATTGGGTGCCCACAAATAAATCAACTTGGGTTGTGCGGCATTGGTGATATCGTAAAACGCGACCCGTATCGCTCCCGCAATGTAATCGCGGCTGTAATTGCCGTAAGCGCTAAAGTTGCCGGTAACGTCCGCAGGCATTACAAAACTGTTTTTGGTCAGATACAAATTTTGGGTAAGGTCACTTTCAAATGTGAAGGTTTTTTCGATATACAATTTATCTTCGGTATACAAACGAAAACGATCGATTCCCGTTATACCGTAGTTGGGTTGATACAACTTAAGACCGTCGCCGGACAATTCCCCCAACACGTTGGCTTCGCCCAAATTCAAGGTCAGATTATTGTCCCACGTGGCACCGTTGTCTCCCGAAATGCGGACATAACCTGCCTCGGTGACCAAGGAGTTCATGTTTTGCAGATTTGCATGATCCCACATGGCAAACCACGCATAGGTAGATACTGCCAATACCAACAGAAGGGTAACGACCAATGAGATACGTTTTAAAAACTGTTTGTTTTTCATAACGACCTCTCCCCCTTCACGTTATCGGCAAACATGCCTATCATTTGCCTTGTTGTTTGGCTTTTTCCTTTTCTGCTTTTGCTTGTTCACGCTCTTTTTGCTTGCGAGCCTTTTCTTTTTCCAAAGCAAGGGCTTTTTCTTTTCTTGCTTTTTCCAATTCTTTTTCCCGTTGTTTACGGGCTTTTTCTTTTTCTAAAGCAAGGGCTTTTTCTTTTCTTGCCTTTTCCAATTCTTTTTCCCGTTGTTTACGAGCTTTTTCTTTTTCTAAGGCAAGTTCTTTTTCTTTTCTCGCCTTTTCCAATTCTTTTTCCCGTTGTTTACGAGCTTTTTCCTTTTCTAAGGCAAGTTCTTTTTCTTTTCTTGCCTTTTCCAATTCTTTTTCCCGTTGTTTACGGGCTTTTTCTTTTTCTAAGGCAAGTTCTTTTTCTTTTCTTGCCTTTTCTAATTCTTTTTCCCGTTGTTTGCGAGCTTTTTCCTTTTCTAAGGCAAGTTCTTTTTCTTTTCTGGCTTTTTCCAGTTCTTTTTCTCGTTTTACGCGAGCTTTTTCCTTTTCTTCGGCGAGCAACGCCAAACGTTTTTCCCGTTCGGCTTGCAAACGGAGTTTTTCCTGCTCTTTACGAGCTTGTTCCAACTGCCGTTCCTTTTCTTTTTTGGCTTGTTCCCGCTCTTTTTCCCGTTGTTTACGGGCTTTTTCTTTTTCTAAAGCGAGCGCCTTTTCTTTTCTGGCTTTTTCTTTTTCCTTTTCACGCTGCTTGCGGGCTTTTTCCAAAGCAAGTTCTTTTTCTTTTCTTGCCTTTTCCCGCTCTTTTTCCCGTTTTAAGCGGGCCTTTTCCATTTCGGCCTCTTTTTGCAAACGAGCCTTTTCCTCGGCACGTGCTTTGCGTTCGGCGGCACGTTGTTCTTTGAGGGCGGCTTCTTCGGCCTTGCGGCGAGCGCGCTCTTCTGCCAGCTTAGCACGGGCGGCACGGCGTTCTTCTTCCTCTTGCCGCTTGATTTGGGCATCGATCTCTTTTTTGTGTTGCTCTTCCGCCGCAACCGCTCGGTCGATCATAGCCAAAATCTTTTTCTCTGCGGCGGCACGTTGTCGGCTGACCCGTGTTACCTCGTCAGTGAAAATATGCTTGATCTCGTCAATATCCAGCGTAATATCTTCCAAAATCTCACGGAACGTGCGTTGTGCCAATTTGGGGGTGATAACACGCTTTTGCCCCACGTAGTTTTCGTTTGCCTCGGCACCTGTGTGGTGTTTCATCAAGGCATAGTGCAAAGCCATAATTCCGTAGATATCGTCCAAGTATTCGTTACTGG
>JAZRFL010000062.1:0-2671 GCA_045661365.1 Acutalibacteraceae bacterium
ATGACCATTACGCTTCACCGAACTCTGCCGCCAGCACTTGCAATCCCCTTGTGCGGGATTCCTGCGCCTTTATTCTGCGGATGTCTGCCTGATCGAACCCGTTCATTTCCAAAAATACGTCGGTATTGCCGAAACTTTCGCGGGCTGTCGCAATCTTGATTGCGGCGTCAGCCATGACAGCAACGGACGGCATAGCGGGGTTCTTGAAATGCGGCACAACATCCCTTGCGGATTCGTCCAGTTCATCGGGCGCAACGTCCAGCGCGATCGCCTGTGCCATCTGCGCGATGGTATAAAGCGCGTCGCCGTTCCCGGCGTTCAACTGTTCAGCCATCAAAATCAACGTCTGACTCTGTGCCAAAATCGCTTCGCTGCTGGTGGGGTTCGCGTCATTGACAACGCCGACGTCGGTCACGGTCAGCCCTGTTGCCGCAGAAAACTGCGTTGCAAGGGTTCGCATCATGGCAACGTGCGGTTCGATCGTACCTTGCTGCAACTGCCCAAAGGAGGGTTTTTCACCGGTTTCCGGGTTCGTTGTGCCGGCGATGATAGAACCGACGTACTGTTTGAACTTGTCGTTTATGATCGCGTCGTACTGGTCTTCGGTTACGCCAAGCAAATATTTCTGCGGTGACGTGGAAAATTCCAGCCCGATCGTGGCGTTGGCAACGGTTCGTACATAACCCTGAATCAATCTCCGCACGGGTTCTTTCAGCCGGGATCTGCCGAAGGGTTTCGCGCTGGTGGCGTTCCATACAAGCGGTTCCATTAGCGGGCGTCCCATGATATGCGGGTATCCTTCCGCAAACCATGTTTTCGCGTCGTTGTCGTATCTGAATACCCACAACGCTTCGTCGGTATGATAATTAACAACAGACGGGCGCTGTTCTTCGCTCCGTCTGTCCTTCTCTGTTGCTATGATGGCGAACCCGCATTTGATTCGCCCTTTTTCGCCGTCCCATTCTGCGGCGGCGGTTTCCGGGGAATGAAACCGAATACGGCAACCGATTTTCGGGTCGGCGCTCAACGTGGCGAACGTGCAACCGTATTTCAGTTCGTCCCGACAGGCTTTCATATATTCAGCCTGAAGGCGGTTGCCGAACATGATGCGGTTCATCAATTCCGCGTCTTCGCCGTTTGCCCCGACGAACCCGTCGAACATGGAACGCGCCGCCAGCACGTCAACCGCTTTTTCGCCCCACGCGCACCCGATCTCTAACCCTTTGATTCCGTTGGGCAGCGCCAAACCCAAATTGACTTCGGACAGTTTAATGTGCCCTTCGTAGTATCTGCGCTTCGTGGCGTTCGCCGGTGCATGATAGTTGTATATCTGAACCAGCCGCGCCAACTGCCCGCGTTCTTCGTCAGGAAACCCGACCGCTTCGGTTATTTTGTTGGATAATCTCATAGTGCATCACCCTATTAACATTTTTCTTGTCGGGTCGCGCTTGCTGGTCTTGCATCCCCACAACGCAAGCGCTGCCGCTTCTATCGGTATGGAATTATCGCCGCCAAAACCCCAACCGCCCGAAATGGGGCGTTTCGTTGACGTTGTAGCGGAATTATATAAGTCTTCCTGACCGGCGTACCATGTAACGGTCTTTTCCGCTAACGCATCCGTCAGCGCGGAAACGGACGATATAACGTCACGCGCATTTACCCGAATTATTGACCCTTTGGCTTTCCATGTCCCGGCGATTTTATCTATCAAAACATCAACGCCGTTTTTGCCGTCTATCGCTACGCACGACGCCTTGTCATATCGTTCGCATAACCAATCCGCTAACCATTGTGTACCGCGCATTGTCGATTCCCTCTGTATCATGGAGATTCGCGCTGCGCCTTCTTTCGGTATCACCGCGCCGCACAGACAAACCTCCGTGCCATCCGCAGAGAACTTAACGCCGAACGCCGTTTTTCCTTCCGGTTTCATTTCTTCAGAACGGCACGCGTTCCACGTTTCTTCGTCAATCGCCTTTTCGTTCTTTTCCACTTCGACAGGCGACCACCAGCCCAACCGTTCGCGGGCAAATGTATACGCGTCCATCTGCTCCACCTCTCCTTCGATGGTGGAAAGCAGTATCCGTCTGCCCAACGCGGGGTTTGTTTCAGCCCACCGCAAAACGTCGGTGACGTCGCCTATTTCGTCGACGGAATATTCGAACCATGATGTGCGTTTTGATTCCTTCGCCTTTTCTCTTATCGTGCGGAATACGGTTCCCGCTGCCTGTGGGTCGGGCGGCGTCCCTGTGTATATTGTCTGCGGGTTCATGCTTGCCGAAATTGCCGGGAGGAAAGACGCCTGTTGATTTTCGTCTAACTCCTGTGCTTCATCGAATATCAGTAAATCGCCGTGCTGACCACGACCGCCGTTCCGGGTACGCGCCAAAAATTTCACCCGTGCGCCTGATTTCAACACGATTTGTTCGCGTCCTAACGCGGTTCGTATCTCTGCAACGTATGGTTTCAACTTCGGGCGTTCGAAAAATTCGCGCATTTCGTCGAAAGTTTCCGTCGCCGTCTTTTGCAGATGTGCGGTATATATGACCTGTTCGTTAAACAGGATCATTCCGACCTCCATACGCCCTTCGACTAATTTCGTTTTGCCGTTCTGCCTTGGTACGGAACCGCCGCACGTCGGCGACGCCCAGCGCCCGCCCGGATTTCTGCC
>JAZRFL010000063.1:0-11119 GCA_045661365.1 Acutalibacteraceae bacterium
GTCGAGGGTTCGAATCCCTTTAGGTCCACCAAAGCCGTTGCACATGCATCGGCTTTTCCTTTTTAAATACTTTTTATTACGGAGAAAATTATGAAACGAAAACTTGGTATCGCAGTTTCTTTGATCTGCTTAATTGCCGGATTATACTCGCTTATTATAATTTTGTTAAATTCAATCTTATATACTAATCTTACGTTGTCAACTTGGAATTATATTTTGCTCATTGCTGTTTTTTCAGCAATAGCAACCTGTGCGGGGTTGGTTGTTTACAGCATAAAACATCCAACGATTGGGCGATTCAATTCCGACATTTTTACAACGATTTGCTTGTTTTTTATGTTTATGCTCGCCTTTGCTGTTCCCCCTGCCATCATCACAAATTTCAGCACATTGCAAGCCCCTATTGGATTCGGCCCACTAGGCACCACCATTGGCCATTTCGCCAAAAATGGTGTGGGAATATACGAAGGATTCTTCTTTGTTTCTATGATCGCCATGGGCTTTACCATTGGAGAAGACAGCAAAAAGCATGATATTGATATTTAATTAACGCGTTTAACGATTCACACAAAAGATTTGAATATATGATGTCAATTTTTTTAGCAAAAACCGCAAAAAACGGTTTTACAAATATTGACATCATTTTTTTATTGTATTATAATGTACAAGTAATTTTTTATAGGAGATGTTTGTAATGAAAAACGAATATTTATTGCAAGTCCTTGAAACTGTCAAAAAACGCAATCCCGGCGAGCCTGAATTCATTCAAGCTGTTAACGAAGTTCTGGAATCTTTGGAACCCGTTATCGATGCTCGTCCTGACTTGGTAGAAGCCGGCGTGGTAGAACGCATGGTAGAACCCGAACGCATGATCACCTTCCGTGTACCCTGGGTAGACGATGAAGGCAAAATGCAAGTAAACCGTGGTTTCCGCGTACAATTCAACTCTGCTATCGGCCCCTACAAGGGTGGTTTGCGCTTCCATCCCACTGTTAATGCTTCTATCATGAAGTTTTTGGGCTTTGAACAAACCTTCAAAAACAGCTTGACCAGCTTGCCTATGGGCGGTGGTAAAGGTGGTTCTGACTTTGACCCCCGCGGTAAGTCTGATGCTGAAGTTATGCGCTTCTGCCAAAGCTTTATGCTGGAGCTGTCCAAACACATTGGTGCTGATACTGACGTTCCCGCCGGTGATATCGGCGTTGGCGCTCGCGAAATCGGTTATTTGTTTGGTCAATACATACGCTTGCGGAATGAATTCACCGGTGTTTTGACCGGTAAAGGCCGTCCTTATGGTGGTTCTTTGATTCGTCCCGAAGCTACCGGTTTCGGTGCCACCTACTACACCGTTGAAATGCTGAAATCCTTCGGCGAAGACATTAAAGGCAAAACCTTTGCAGTATCCGGTTTCGGTAACGTTGCTTGGGGCGCCGTGAAAAAGATCACCGAGTTAGGTGGTAAAGTTCTCACCATTTCCGGTCCTGATGGTTATATCTACGATGAAAACGGTGTTTCTACCGACGAAAAGATCGAATACATGCTGACCATGCGTGCTTCCGGTCATGACAAAGTTAAGGATTATGCCGACAAATTCGGTGTTCCCTACTTTGAAGGCAAACGTCCTTGGGAAGTAAAAGCCGATGTTATTATGCCCTGTGCTACCCAAAACGAAGTTGGTTTGGACGATGCCAAGAACATTGTCGCCAACGGCGTTAAATATTACGTAGAAGTTGCCAACATGCCCACAACTGAAGAAGCTGTTGCTTACCTGAAGGCCAACAATGTAATTATTGCTCCTTCTAAGGCTGTTAACGCAGGTGGCGTTGCTGTTTCCGGTTTGGAAATGAGCCAGAACTCCATGCGTTACTCTTGGACTGCCGAAGAAGTTGACGAAAAACTGCATCAAATCATGTACAACATCTTCCACAACTCTTACGATACCGCCAAAGAATACGGTATGGAAGGTGACCTGATCGCAGGTGCTAACATCGCAGGTTTCTTGAAAGTTGCCGAAGCAATGAAAGCCCAAGGTTGTGTCTAATCCATAGCCAATTATCATTTTAAACAAAAAAAGCAGGAGTACAAATTGTACTCCTGCTTTTTTTGTTTAAAAAATCATTTAGGCTCTTTTATAATGCATGCATAAATTACTGTATATGTATTTTGTATCGTATTTTGTGAAAATATAACAAGATCACAGGGATGAACAGACAAAAGGTGTTGATCTACTTTATCCCGTTGTTCAGCAAAAGACACCAAATAGTTATATCGATTACCGGAAACATCGGTAAATTGTAAACGTGTCCCCTGCTCTAACGCATCAACAAAATCTAATTGACCGTTGTTGTCAATGCCGCCAATCATCAGCGTACCATCATATACACTACCATAGAAACGGCATGGATAATCGGTGATTCTATCTTGATTCCACGACGCACCTACAGGCAATTCCTTCGAAAGCGAAGGCACCGTTAAGATTCCGACAAAATCCTCCCCCGCTACTTGCAACGATGTCATAGTGGAATTGGGTTCGGGTTGTGGCAACATGTCGCGAGGCGGTGGTATCAATTCATTTAACGCAGAAACAATACTATCTGCCTTTTTTTCGGCATTGTAATCGCGATAGTATGTAACCCCCAAGATGGCAAAAGAAACCAAAACCAAGGCAACACCCAATATCAAAATCACATTGGTTATTCGCTTGTTAACAATCTGTTTCATTGCCCTTTCCTCTTGCGCCAAACGCCGAGCAATAACAACAAACACCCGGAACTGCATAAACCTGCAACGTATGGCACGAGCGAAGATTGATCACCGGTTTGTGGTTGCTCGGGAGAATTGCTTTTGTAGGTATTAACGATCATAAAAACCCCGTCTCGATAGGAGTTGGATACCGTATAACCATCTGAAACAAATCGTTCAACCACTTGCCAGCGGCTACCGTCGTCGCTGGCAGTCCAACGGTAGCACCAATTATTGGCAGCAGACAAGGTTTGAGACGTAAAAAGATCGCCGTCTTTTAAAATATCTACTTGGATTGATTGCGGTCGAAATGATTCAAAACCAATATCGCGCCATTGTTTGACTACTTTATATTCGGTAATCTTAGGCGTTTCTGCTTCAAATTTTGGATATGCAACCACCGGGTTTTCGGATACACCACGAGAAATCACAGTAATAAAATCATAAAAAGATACGGTCGTTTCACCTAACTGTGTTTGAACCGCCAGAGTCAAATACATACCAGGTTCAAGATCAGAAAAAAACACATTTCCCTCGCTGTTTGTCGTTCCGTTTAGCGGCGTATTAATTTGATCAGCAACAATATAGGACGCCAATGTTGAGGTAATCGTTTTCCATTCGTCTTGATTGGTAATATCATAAATGGTAACGGGATATTCATCAAAAGGCGTGGCTAGTTCAAAGGTACCGTTCGCTTCTTGATAAGCAATTTGGTAGGTATAAATATCAAGATCGACACAAGGAGTGTCCTCATAGCGATACGAAATTTGCAACGTTGTCTTTGATGCGGTTTCGGCCGATGCAAACATAGGAACAACTAAAATTAAAACAAGCAACAAACAAGCAATAAATTTGAGGCTTTTCATTCTAACTCATCTCCTATATCATCTTTTTTTATCGGTCTGCACAAAACAACAACCATAAGTATCAACAAAATCGGTAATGCGACCACAGGGGTAACGATCATAATGTCAATTTGTTGTGCGTCCGAAACCACCGACAATACGGCTTGATTCGGATTCACAACCCGTTTTCCTCGAACCAACAGACGATGCGTATTGATTCCATACGGTGTACAAGTCAGCAACGTACAATAATCCTCATTGGGATCGATTTGCAACTCAGTGGTATCGGAGGGAATTACGGTTTTAATTTGATCTACCTGGTAGGTTAACACGCGGTTAAGTACCGTAATTTGGAACGTATGCCCAACTTCCATATGATCTAAATTGGTAAACAATGTCGCATTGGGTAGCCCACGGTGTGCTGAAAGTACACAATGGCTTCCGGGGCCGCCAATTGGCAAACTAGAACCTTCTAAGTGGCCTGCAGCATTTCCCAAAACGTCATTTGACGTCGTATGATAAATAGGCAATTGCAATCCCAAAACCTCGATCGTCAAATAACCGATCATGCCGGTTTCGTTCATGTTAAGTGCCTTATGATACCCCTCAATCTGTTGATAATCCAAAAGAGGATAATCAAGTCCGCACAACTTACGATTGTACTGTTCGGCTTGATCAAACATTACAGATAATTTCTCTTCATCAAGTTCATTCATTATGGATTCATAACGAACGATTGCTTGCGATTGTGTGCGTTCATTCCAATAGGTACTGATCGCAGGATACAGCATGACCGAGAGACCTACAATAAATATTAAAATCAAGAAAAGCGTAGACCATTTACTTTTCTTTTTCATAGGCCTCTCCTCATGCAATCACAAGATAATAAATAATGTAAATAGTGTTATAACAATTATTCGCCCACTTGAGACATACGTTTTTTGGCAAACAACAAAATGCCGGAGCCCAATACAACAACAGCACCAATCAAGATGAAAATAATTTTGCCCATGGCACCGGTTTCGGGCATTTCAGAGCCGGTTTTGTTAACAACTTGAACGCCTGCGCCGCCGGTAAGAATGCCATTTTCTACGGTAGCATCCAAGTTTTCATCATTAATAGTAAAAGCCTGACGACCATTCAGCTTATTATAGCCGGAAGGAGCAAGGGTTTCTTCTAAATAATAAGTATCACTATCAAAACCAATCAAGCGAATTTTACCACCTACAACAATAATTTCGTCGCCTGCTTCATCTTCACCCGCACGACGATAGGTTTGTTCGTTGATCTTAACAACCTTCACTTCGTTGCCTTCGGTAGCGGCATCATAAATTCTGAAATGAGCACCATCTAACAAAACGTCGGAAGAATCGGTTTTTACCAGATCCCAAGCATAGGTATAAGTCGTTGCAACCATTTGGGTGGTGAAATGACCTTCACCATATTCCAACCAAGTTTTGTTGGGGTTACCGTTACCGGCAATTACAGCATCTTCGCCCAAAACAGCTTGATAATTAACAACGATAACATCATCGTCGGTCAAACCATCACAAAATTCTTGGGTAAATTTGATTTCAAAGGTGCAATCGTCATCCACATCATCATCGGTGGTATCGGTATAACCGACAAAGGTATAAACAGTATAGTCACGACCTTCGAGCATATCGTTTCCGTTTAATTGAAGTGAATTGATTGCCAAAGACTCAAACGCATCGGTCATTTTATCGTGCATAACGTAACCTTGAGCACCGGCAGTAGCATAAATGGTCGCTTGATAAGAAATAACTTGCTTCATATCGGCGGAAGAATCGTCCCCCCAAGAGGAATCACTATCTTCCATAACTTCTTTCGTGATGGTGGGAATACCGTTTTTGGTAACAACATCGGCATTGGGTTTGGTAGTAGTCAAAGCACACAATGCACCCAAATTAGAATCAACCAAGTAATAACCTAAAGGCAGATTTGAAAATTTTCCCTCAACCTTACCGGTTTCGGAATTGGTGGAAACAACCATTTCGTTTTCGTTGGCAGAAGATTTCGTAGGTTGAATTCCGTTCTTTTGAGCATAATCAAGGGCCAATTTAGAAAAAGCTACTGTATCGGCAGCATCATCTTTCAACCAACTTACATAACCTTCTGCATTGATTTCAACATATTCCAAGGCGGCCTCTGTTGCAAAGAAATTTGCCCAATTACTGTTTACTTTATAGGAATAGGCACTGCTGGTAGTATTATAACTTTCCAAATCAAGCAATTGATAAACATCGTAACGGACTTCATCTTGAACGCCAATCAAAGTAATTGAGCCTTCATTTTCCGCACCTGCGGGAACCATAAACATTGTGAGCATTGCAAGGATCAACAAGAGACTAAACAATTTTTTCATAATAATTCTCCTTAAATAATAGTTTTTAAACTTCATCTATCAAAAGAAAAGCGTAATTTTAATTCACCGCTTTCGCTTACGATTCATCGCACAGCCACCAAGCAAAGCGGTTATGCAAATCAATAAACCAATACCAATCACTTGCTCCTTCACCATGCCACCGGTTGCCGGTAACTCATAGGTGAACTCGTCGCGGTATTTGTTAGTAATGGTTGTCGAATAAGTTGGAGGATCACCATTGGTTACCACCATTTCACCGTATTCCGGAATCCAATCGTCGTGTGACCATGTTTCCACCACACTGTATTGAATCACATCACCATTCAGGTCTTTGTATGGCAGTTGGTCAAAGATACCCTTCCAAGAATTAATTGCTGACAATTCCATTGAAAGCCCGGAATAAACGCCGTTCTTCATCAAATCAACAACAATTTTATATTGTTGGTAATCGTTGCCTTGATAAGTACCAACATTCCAAATCTTTTCCACCGTAACCGAGGTGAATTCTTCTATGGGCACATTGGTAATTTTATACCCGATCTCCTCAATCTGTACTTGTTGGGTGGTTGTGGTCAATTTAAGCGGCGACCATTTAATCGCTGACGATGTAGAAGTAACCGCCGAAAACGTACCATTGCTTTGCAACGAAGAAGGATAATAACTGGTATTTCGGTTTTTTCCTATGATGTGCAAATTGTTGATGGTAAAGGTTTGCGTTTGTTCCTTTTTGGTAGTGACATAAAAGTTGCGAGGGCTGGAACTTTTAAATGTCAACTTTTGACCATTAAGATTCGTAATACTATAAACATTGCTACCACCGCTCGTTATTGTCCATTGAGCCAACGGAGAAGTTTTTGCGGTAGCTTCATCTACAAACTTAAGTGTTGTTGCCGTATCGGATGTTGCTGACAGGCATTGGTTGCCCGATTTAAGAATGTAGGTGTTGTTCACAGCAAAAGATGTAGCGTTTGACCAAGTTAAAATCTCCTGCTCGTATGATGTTATAGGAGATATTGAGCTTTGATAACCGGGATAAAGCGCCTCTTCTACACCATAGGCCACCAAGGTTTTACCATCTTGCCAATACTTAGGCAGATTGTCCCATGTATATGACCAGTTATTTATCTCACTCAACGTCATTTCACGCATCCGTCTCGTTTTACCGGAAAGATCCGTGATGGTAAGATATGCTTTAACAAAATCATTGGAATGATCTATGTTATCTTGCCACTGTTTAACGATCTGTACTTTAGTTGTATCTTTTACCCAAACCTGAGCATTGGTAACAATCAAATAAGCTTGCATGGTCTCTTCATCGATTCTGAAACCATGTACGTTAAACCCGTCAGAAACACCGACCAACTCACCATTTTCGTCGTACTTATCAACAATGACTGCATCATTTGAAATGCCTCCGTGTTTGTTTAGTGGCAAGTGTATGACACCATAAGATAAGCTATATCGTTCATCATCCGGCGGCTTTGATTCAACAATGTAATAGGTTTGCCCCGAGGCTAGTCCCCAAATATAAGCTTTACCATCGACCACTGTAAATTGGTGAATCGAGGGTTCATCACGTTCAAAACTTTCTCTACTTACCCATAATTCGGCAGGAATTGTGCAATCCTTGTCCATAAACACCGAAAATTCCGCGCCGTCTAAGTAATGTTGGGTCAAAGTATCCTCTTTTTGCAGATTCAAACCAAAGCGAGGAGCCAAGTTGAAATAAATGGAACAGTTTGATTGCGAACTACCACGCTCTAAATAAAGAATGGTCAGGGTATGCTTTCCATCCTTTAACGAGGTAATGGTTGACGTTTGTTTACCATTCACCGAAACAACACCGGTAGAGAAGTTAATATCACCACTTTCAACCCCGTGTATACCGCCTATATCCAGCACCAGCTTATCGTCCAAAAGCACCCAAACGTCATCGTCACCGGAAAACTTAAAGTGCATTTCTTTCCCCAAAAGATCGAGGTTTCCATATTGCCCAGTAGCATCTTTTGAGCCAGGCGATTCCGGCAAGAAAAAGTCGATATCAATACTCATTCCAAAAAAGTAGTTGGTACCCGTTCGATTTTCGGAACTACCACTCGAATTATACTTTGCGTCGTACTGATAGTGGGTTGTGCCAATGTATTCTTGCCTGTCCCCATCATAAGTATAAGTTGCGACCGATTTGTCGTTGGTGTTTGCATAAGGAGAGTTCAGCGGTAAAAAGTCGGAATATTTAGCCGCATCATTACTATTGCTTGAATCAGAAGTTCGTTCCAAATAATTATATACATAAAACCTTTGGTCACTTTGACTGTATGAGGCAGCATTTAAACTGGAGTCGTAGTAATGATAACCATAATGCTCATCGCTCGGATCATCTTCAATCGAGAACAAATGGTCAGCCTTACCCAAATAATTTTTACCAATTGTTTGCATAGATGGATCAAACAACAGGGAATGTATTTTTTCGGTATACAGCCCAGCATAAACCGACCCGGAGGAGGTTGGGTTATTAATGCTGTTGTGCCCTTTGGGATAAGAAATGTCATTTACACTATCCCAGTCACGGAATATATAGTTAAGCGTTTCTTCACCGTTATAAAGGTTATTACCTGACGTAAGCAATGACCAGGTTTCTGAGTGGCTACTACTGCTGATTGAAACATCGGCACGCTCAGACAACACGTTGAACAACACGTTATAGTCAAACATGTGTGTTGTTACAAAACTCTCGGTACTAACCGTATCGGTAACGTCGGTGTTGATTTGCCCAACATCATAAGAAGCGGCCTTCCAATCAGGATAAAACACTGTGTTACCGGTTATGGATGCTAATTCCCCCAACTTATAATGCTTATTGTTAACTATATCGTACCACCCTTGCAGAGTGTACTCATATTTAGAAGGAGATTTCCATTGTGTAGGTAACGACATTACACTATTGGCATAGCCGGTATATTTTGTATTATCTGATCCGGCCATGCTCATCATACCGCCACAAGTACCGTCGAACCAAACGATACAAGCCGTAGCCGTAGCGATTTTAAAGATTGTGTTATCACTCTTTGTAAGGGTCGTTTTAAAATTATTGGTAGCGGTATCAAAGTCAATATACGCCGAATGACTAAACGTCATACCACTATTGGAACCACTTACCGTTGTTCCGGATTCATTCGGAGTGGTAATACCGTTATCTGTATCACTATTATAAAACGGATATAAATATCTGCCGTTCCCAACATTTTTAACAGCATAGGAGCTGGTACTATACTGATCGATCGTCCACAATAACAATTCGGGTTTTTCTGAATTAGTATAGACCTTATTGTTTTCTACAGATACCTCAACAGCATTGCCCAATCCGTCAATGGCATAAAGTTTGCTGTTTTTTTCTACGTAAAACACAAATCGGTTTCCGTTGGTCAACATGGAAGAGGCATAGTTAGCAGTTGCACCGACCGCAACCGGCTCGGTATTGAGGGCGATTGTTTCACCAAACGCCAACATATCGGTTACAATTCCATAGCCAACGATGCACGCATCATCGATCGAGTAAACCACACGTGCTACTGCATTCTCGACATCGCCTTGTACCACCGTGATCTTAGAAGCATTAACTTCGGTAACGATCGCCGTTGTATCAACAGATCCGTTTTGGTCGATATCTAAAAACATCAATTCTCCCGAAACCGGAGAATGGCTACTTTTTTCTTGATAAAAATTCAATTGACTGATTTGAATCCGTAATGCATCGGCACCGGATGCTATGGGATACTCCGCGAATCCTGCATAACGCAAACAAAAAGAGGTAAACATGGTGGACCACTTTCCGTAAGGATTACCATACCAAGCACCATACCGTGTGTAGCCAACTTTTTCACCATTGGTATCAAGTTGGTAGTTCAAACTACTTTCGGTATAACCCAACTGAGATTCAGCCACCGAAATCAAACGATCGACGCCACTCATTTCATCTAATCCGGTTGGTAATGTAGCCTCCCATTGTTGTGATGTCTCAACATCGGCTGACAAATCGGAATAACACGAGCTGTCATGAATATGCTCTTCTAAACCACAAATGTATTTCACGGCATAACAGGCATCGGTGTGGTTGTGAGCCGAAAGATCGGTAGCAGTTTCGTTCCCCGCGGCACAAACTAATGCCTTGGAAGTACAAGTCTGCGTATGCGTGTGTTCCTCTAACCCGCAAAACGCTTCGCCTGCTATGGTAATACCGGTTAATTTCAACCACCAAAATACAAATACAACCGCAAGCAGAGAGAGAATCGTAACCGAAACTCTTAAACGACGAAACAGTTTTTTCTTTTTATCATTTACTTGGTTTACAAACACGATTCTCACTCCTTTCTCACGGTAATATTTTCTAAATGGTTTAATCTATAAACGAAAAATCAGATAAAGGCCACAACTTTAAAAACAATTCACCAACAATTTGATCTTTTGCGACCGTTCCGATTACGGTGTTTCTACTGTCAATAGACGTCTCGCGCTGATCCCCCATCACGAAATATTCTTCTTGCGGGACAACAAAAGGAAACTGAATATCACATTCTCCGTAGCTTTTGCTCAAAAGGTACGGTTCATCCAAAGCTTGACCATTTACATAAACGGTACCGTTTTGATCCATGGTGATTTCATCTCCCGGCAAGCCAATCACGCGCTTGATCAAAACCTTGTTGGAATAATTAAATGCACACAAATCGCCACGATCCAAATCATCGGTTTTCAATACAACAACAATCTCACCATTGTTAAGTGTCGGTTGCATACTGGTACCGGAAATCTGCAACACAGGGAAAATGAAGGTTGCAACCAACACTGCCACCGCAGCAATTACTAGCAAGGCATAAATTGAGTTTTTAATGATACGTCGATACCGCGTCTTGTTGCGTTCACGTTTTAACTCGTTTTGTATTTCTTCCTTTTCGGGAAGCGCTGACATATTTTGATTATTTTCCATCAATATTCTCCGCAAGTGCTTGTACAAAGTCATTGGTTGGTTGTTGATTGGTAATTTGCAATCGCTTTAATTCAAATTCTATACTTTCTTGCATTTGCTTAATATTTTCCAAATATTGGTCAGCTGCCGCTTGAGCAGAAGCAAACACGTCATTTAACGCTACAG
>JAZRFL010000064.1:0-1491 GCA_045661365.1 Acutalibacteraceae bacterium
CCATTTCAGCCGATTTCTCAACGCCGCGCGGACGATGATCGCTCTTTCGTTTTTGGGATTTATTATTCTGTGCGGGACGAGCGGATGTGCCCCGAACATTCTTATTCGATTTTTTGCGAATCGATGACATGGATCATTCTCCGTTCGTTACTTTACCAAAATTGGGCGATAAACGTACAATAACGCGCCCGACTACATTTTCAATCGGTTGACACCCTAACAATCGGCTATCCAAAGAGCCGCCACGATTATCACCCAAAACGTAAACTTCACCTTTTTGGACCGTGACCTCAGCCACAACTCCATTGGCCGGCGTGGGGCATTCGGTAGATTTGGGAAGTATGTACGGTTCGGCTAACGGATTACCATTCCGATAAACGATACCATCGTCGGGATTGACATAAATCGTGTCGCCGGGAAGTCCAATCACACGCTTGATCAAAGGCGTATCATTTGTACGGCGAACAACAACTATATCGCCATAATCCGGAGTGTAAAGAAAGCCGGAAATCAGTAATCTGTCACCGTTTTGAAGTGTGTTGGTCATAGAGTCTCCATCCACGTTTACCGTACGGAAGAACGCAGAAAAAACCACAGCAACAACAATAATTGCTATGATAGCGGCGGAGACCCACTCGAAAACACCGGCAAGAGATTTTGATGGGACGTAACTTTTAGTATCAGAAACACTTTCACACATTTCGCGTCTCTCCTTATTTGGATTCCTGAGGATATATGGATCCAAAAGCGTCCGTCGGCCAAACACTATACAGCGCTTTACCGACCAGATCTTTTTTCGAAATCAGGCCAATTTCATTCATACGACTATCTTTGGATAAGGTACGGTTATCACCCATCACAAAGTAGTATCCATGGGGCACTTTGACTTCCCCGTCAAAATCGTTAAATACCGTCTCCCCCTGAATATAAGATTCGTACTGAATTTGACCGTTTACCAACACCTGATTGCCGTCTTCGGTTTCTACAATATTAATTACATCGCCACCAACCGCAATAATACGTTTGATCATAGGCGTATCGGTATAACGATCAATCACAACGATATCACCACGCTTGTATTCCGATACAACATTGGTCATCAAAATGTAATCCCCATTATTCAGCGTAGGAAGCATACACGGACCGTCTACACCAACAATGCGCAGAAAATAGGCAGCTACTAAACTAAGTATAATCAATGCACCCACAACAATACCGACAATATCGTAGATGGCTATCACCAAACCACGTCCGCCTAAAGTTGCCACTTTTTTGTTTTTAACAGCATCCATGAGATACACTCCCTTCTGTCAAATAATTATTATAACACATAATTTTCCTAAAATAAAGCAAAAAAGGGACTTTTCAGTCCCTTTTTCACAAAAATTTCTTTGATTATTTGATTCGCTCTTTCACCTTAGCAGCCTTACCAACGCGATCACGCAGATAATACAGCTTGCTGCGGCGAACCTTACCGTAGCGAACCACCTT
>JAZRFL010000065.1:0-4413 GCA_045661365.1 Acutalibacteraceae bacterium
TTTTGCGCTTCGGGTATTCCTAAAAACGGCGTACCCGACGAGCGGTATTTGTATACCGAATTTACGGGTCAACCTGCCTTTAACGTAGACAAAACGGAACAAGAACCCTGTCGTTTGAACAACGATTATTGGTGCGGGGACTTAAAAGGGATTGAAAGCAAACTGCCTTATTTAAAAGAATTGGGGGTTACCTGCCTTTACTTAAACCCCATTTTCGAAGCCCACTCTAACCACAGGTACAACACCGCCGACTACAAAAAAATCGACCCACTTTTAGGAAACGAGCAAGATTTCAAAGATCTGTGCACCGCCGCTCACAAAATGGACATTCGCATTTTGTTGGACGGGGTGTTTTCTCACACCGGCAGTGACAGCGTGTACTTTAACAAAAAACTTCGGTATGAAAAAAACGGTGCGGTCAATCGACCTGATTCTCCTTATCGGTCTTGGTACACCTTTATTAACTATCCCGAAAAATATCATTCGTGGTGGGGGTTTCAAACTCTGCCCGAAGTCAATGAAAACGATCCCGATTACCTTTCGTTTATTACCGGTCACGACGGGGTGTTGTCTTATTGGCTGAATCGTGGCGCCGACGGCTGGCGGTTGGACGTGGCAGATGAACTGCCCGACTTGTTTTTAGACTACCTGCGCCGTGGGGTCAAAGCCAACGATCCCCATGCCATGATCTTGGGGGAAGTGTGGGAAGATGCCACCACCAAGGTCAGTTACGGCAGTCGACGGTCTTACCTGCTTGGTAACCAATTGGACAGCGTTATGAACTATCCCTTTGCCAATGCGGTGCTGGATTTTGTGCGCTTGGGGGACGGATGCAATTTTTTGGAAACTGTCATGACGGTGGTGGAAAATTATCCTGCTCCCGCACTACACACGCTCATGAATCACTTGGGCACCCACGATACCAAACGCTTGATTACTGCGTTGGTGGGAGAATTGGAACAAGGACGTGACCGTTTGTGGCAATCCAAGACCCGATTGACCTCCGACCAATATCAGCAAGGAGAAACCATGGTACAATTGGCAACGTTGTTGCAATACACCTTGCCGGGCGTGCCTTGCATTTATTACGGCGACGAGTTGGGTATGGAAGGGTACTGTGATCCCTTTAACCGTGCACCTATGGCTTGGCATACTCCTCCGTGTCCCAAGTTGAAGGCGTGGTATCAACAATTGGGGGCATGGCGAACCGAACTGTCCGTATTGAAAGAGGGCGACTTTGTGCCGCTGTATGCCGATCAAAATACGGTAGCGTATATGCGCACCGACGGCAATCAAGCCTTGTTGGTGGCGGTCAACCGCGGCAACCAAGAAACGGCAGTTTGTCTACCGAGGGAAGCCAAACATCCCATACCCTTGTTAGGAAACCTGAAGGACAACGAACTGTTGTTGCCTCCTTTGAGCGGCGGACTGGTGTTGTTTGATTGTATTTCGTAGTCTGAAATAAAAAATGCTCCCCGAAAGCACTTGCTTTCGGGGAGCGTTTTCAGTTTTGAAATTATTTTTTGTGGAACAGCTTTTTGAATTGATAAACCGGCTCCATGGTTAGTTGTATACCCAGGTTTTTAAAGGTCTTTTGATCCACGGGGGACAAAATTACCGAGGAGTGTACTTGGCAATCCTTTAATAAGTTCAGCTGTTGCATTGCCACTTCGGCGGTGGGATTGGTAGCGGCGGAAATAGACAGCGCCAACAGAATTTCATCGGTATGCAAACGGGGATTGTGATTGCCCAAATGGTCGACCTTTAGGTGCTGAATGGGTTGAATGATCACCGGGGACAGCAAATGAATCTCTTTGTCAATGCCTCCCAAGGCTTTTAAAGCATTGAGCAACAAAGCGGCAGAAGCACCCATAAGCGGGGAGGTCTTGCCGGTAATGATGCGTCCGTCCGGCAGTTCTATGGCGGCGGCAGGCTCACTCGTCTCTTCGGCACGGGCATTGGCGGCGGCCACCACTTTGCGATCCGCTACCGTAACACCTGCTTGCTTCATAAGCAGTTCCAATTTGCGCACCGTTTCTTCGGAACCGTTGCCGGTTTTTTGTGCCAGCAATCCGGCGTAGTAACGCCGTACGATTTCACTTTTGGCGGCTTGGCAAACCGTTTCGTTGTCCACAATACAGTTGCCTGCCATATTGACACCCATATCGGTAGGGGATTTGTAAGGCGATTCCCCCAAGATCCGTTCCATCATAGCGCTGACCACAGGAAAGATCTCTACGTCGCGATTGTAGTTTACGGCAGTTTTTCCGTAGGCTTCCAAGTGGAAGGGGTCGATCATATTTACGTCATTTAAATCGGCGGTAGCGGCTTCGTATGCCATGTTCACCGGATGCTTTAGGGGCAAATTCCACACAGGGAAGGTTTCAAATTTGGCATAGCCTGCTTGTACCCCCTGCTTGTGATCGTGATATAGCTGAGACAGGCAAACCGCCATTTTTCCGCTACCCGGTCCGGGAGCGGTGACGACCACCAATTGACGGGAGGTTTCAATGTATTGGTTTTTTCCGTAACCCTCGTCGCTGACGATGAGATCAACGTTGGAGGGATACCCGGGAATTACGTAGTGACGGTATACGCGGACACCCAATTTTTCCAAGCGGGCTTGAAATGCTTCGGCGGCGGGTTGATAAGCAAAACAGGTGAGCACAACACTACCCACGTACAAGCCCACACTGCGAAAAGCGTCGATCAGTCGCAGTACGTCTTGGTCGTAGGTGATTCCCAGGTCACCGCGCACCTTGTTTTTTTCGATTGCGGTAGCACTGATTACAATTACAATTTCGGCTTGTTCTTTCAGTTGCAACAGCATTTGCAGTTTGCTGTCGGGCAAAAAGCCGGGCAGTACCCGTGCCGCATGAAAATCGTCGAACAATTTGCCGCCGAATTCCAAATACAGCTTGCCGCCGAATTGGTCAATGCGCCCCCGAATATGTTCGGACTGCATGGCCAAATACTTGTCATTGTCAAAACCTTTTGTCATTTCGTCGCCCCCTAAAAACAAATTCTATTGTACCATTGATTGGAACGGTTTGCAAGACGATATTTTACTTTTTTCCATAGAATTTGACAATTATCCGCGCTTGGTCTCGGCTTTTATTTTGGAGGGAGAAACGCCTACTCGCTTGCGAAATTGACGATTAAAGTTATTTAGGTCGTCAATACCAACCTTGTGGCAGGTTTCGGTAACCGAGCAACCATTTGACAATAGTTCGTAGGCTTTGTTGATACGCAACGTGGTAACGTAAGCCATGGGCGATTCCCCAACGGCACCCTTGAACCATCGACAAAAATAGGAGGGAGACATACAGGCTCGGTTGGCCAGGTTTTCCAATGAAATATCGTCGGCCAAATGTTCGTGGATGTATTCCAGCAAACTGCTGACTTCTTGCAGGTGGTGAGGAACCGAATAGGTTTTTACGGAAACGTACCCTTCCAGCAAGACCGACAGCAATTGTAGTAGTAAACCCTCTGCCCGCATGGTGTTGATAGGGGTGGCATGGTTGCATTCGGTTAGTTGCTCGATCAACCGATGAACGTCTTCATTTTTTCTCACGATATGTTGAAACCGCACCTTACCCCAAGAGATCGAGCGAATCAACGGGTCGATATCGGCGGGACGATTGGTCAGCAACGAGGTCAGGTCAAAAATGGCGCACTCAATGGAAGAGGGGGCTTTGGTTACTCGGCAGGAGTGTACTTCGCCGGGATTAAAGATTAACACGTCACCGGCAATTACGTCAAAGATGTCGCGGTCGCAGGAAATGGTCATTTGCCCTTCGCGGATCAGCCATATTTCCATCCGTTCATGCCAATGCGGCGGCAAATGCCCACCGCTGACTTTGGCTTCTTGATGGCTTAAAGAAATGCCGGGTAATGTGTCGGTAAAGATTTGACTGACTTCGTGAAAAATAATTGCCATTGTATTTGCCCTCCGAAAGTTAAAAACATATGAAAAAAGCAAAATATAACTCTTGTTTTCTATTATAATTTACTTTATAATAGAGGTAATGTCAAGTAATAGGAGGACTTTTTTTATGAAACGCACAATTGCATTACTCATGTGCCTGATATTGGTGTGCTCGGCTATGGTCACCACCGCAGTAGCCGACAGTCCCTTTATCTCGTTCACAACCACAGACACACCGTTGTTTTTAATCAGCGGTACCAATAAAGCCGGTCAGGAATTTGTGCCTGACCAAGAAGGTTTGAAAGGTATTAAGGTGTACTTGGCTAACGAAGCTGCCAACAACGCCATTGACGTTGCGGTGTATTTGGGTACCCCCAAAGACGGTACCCAAATTTATACCGAAACCCTCACCCTTGCCGATGCAAAAACCGATTGGTTTGAACTGACCTTTTCTAAAACGGTTGCGGTAACCGAAGGCGCTATGC
>JAZRFL010000066.1:0-27520 GCA_045661365.1 Acutalibacteraceae bacterium
GATAGCTTAACAACTCCCACCGTTCTTGCGTTGGATAATATGAAATTGGTTTCCTAAATCTATTGCGGCACTCGCTTTGCGGGTGCCGCTTTTTGTGTAGAATATCCTTGCATTTGGTTCGTTAATCGTGTATACTTAATACAAATATATTCTGGAGGGGATACCCATGAAAAAAGCAATAGCAGTTTTTCTTGCTGCTATCATGGCCGTTGGGGTAATGACCGTACCTGTCTTTGCCCAAGAAACACCCGCAGGGGAGTACGGCACCCACTACGTAAAATACGGTGACGTGAATTTTGATGAAGTGATTTCAGCAGCCGATGCGCTGGAAATACTAAAATCGGTGGTAGGAAAAGTGCAGTTTACCGAACATCAAATTCAGGTGGCTGACGTAAATAATGACGATGTAGTTGCCGCTGCCGATGCGTTGGATGTTTTGCGCCTTGTAGTAGGTAAGATCACCGCTTTTGAAGCGGGGGTATACTATGTGCTTCAAGAGGTAACACCCGATCCCGATCCTACTCCTGACCCTGAACCTGAACCGGATAACCCTGTGAACAACGGGAACATCGCCAATTACGATAAATCCAATTCGGTCAATGGTGCTTATGAAAAAGACCCAACTGCCGACACTTCGTTTGTGACCGATTTAAGCACATTGGATGCCAACACCGTTTATCGTTTGTCATCGGCACCCTTGAACCCCAGTCAATATACGACTCCCTTGGATTTTGCCCGTTTGATCTACAGCCTGCAAGGGCTTGTGAACCGCGACTTTGGTATGGATGATAACCACACCACCATGATTGCAGTAATTACCGAAACTGCCGACGTGAGTTGGATGAACGAAATGACTGCCGAAGGTTCTATTTTGCAATATGCCAATGCGGAAGCCGGCTTGAGTGGTTTGACCGAAAAACGCATTAACTCGTGGGACGATTTTCTTAACACCTTTTTACCTGTTATGAAAGAATGCGGTATCATTTTGTGGGACGGTAACGTACCCGCTACCGCCAACGTAGCCGCCACCATATGCGGTTTGGACGGTTATTTGCCCGTACTTGCCAACTCCCCCTTGCACACCATTTTGGTGGAAAAAGGGGTTCCCGTAAAGCAATCCTTGGTCGGATTGTTTAAAAACGGCCAAAAAGGCACCGCTATCAGCGGTACTTCTATTGCTTCTACCGGCTCTGCCAAAAATGACGCTTATTTGTGGGCTTTGGAAAATTACTTTTACCGTTGTTCCTCCAAATATCTGGCCTACACCTTGGACGGCGCCATTTGCCTAAAAGGGTATTCCGCCTACGGTTATGCCGACCATCCTACGGCGTTGATCGGCGGGAACCACTGCCTTTCCAACCATGACTATTTGATCGCTCGCCGTTGCTTCTTCTTTGATTTGGCTCCCTATGCGGGTGAAGCCGCGTGTGATGATCCTGCCCAAAAGAACGGTCAGGCCGCCGTGGGTACCGACAATGCCACTTTGATGAAAATCCTGCAGGCTCGTTACAACCGCGCCAACGGTGCGTTCGGTGCTTTGATGGGCTTCCCTCCTTGGTGGTGCAAATATACCAAACAAGACAATCAAGGCTCCAAAGACGGCGCTTGGATCGAATGGCTGTATTGCGAATACATTACCTGCTATAATCTGGCCAAAGAGGCCGATGCCCAAGCACCTGCCTCTATGACCAATGGTTCGGTGTTTTATAAATACATTCCTATGTTGGAAGAATATAAAAACAATACCAAACCTTCTGAAAATCTTTCGTTTGACAGAAACACCTATTATTACACCATTTACGTAGGGGACTACGACTCTTCTGCGTGGCTCAAACAACACATTTTTACCATGTGGATACAACGTGGCGGTGACAAAAAACGCGGTACTTTGCCTCTCATGTGGTCTATCAACCCCAATTTGTCCGACCGTGTTCCCGTTATTTTTGATTATATGTATGAAAACAAAACCGAACTGGACTACTTTGTAGGCGGTGATGGCGGGGCAGGGTACATCATTCCCGAAGGTCTGTTCCAAGACAGAAACTTGGCTTATGCGGGCATCAAACGGCCCAATGCCGCAGGCGGCGGTATCTTTGCCGCATATAGCAAAAAATACTATGACCGCTTCGGCATGGAAATGACCGGCTTTATGATCAACGGCGCTCAACATACCGTAACCGCCAATATTGCCGACTGTTTCAGCCGATATTCTCCCAAACTGAACTTTACCAACTGCTTTAACACCCGTGTAGGCAAATACGGTTCTACCTATTTTGTTTATTGCCAAAACGGCATCGACTTAGGTAGTCAGGAGACTATGTATTCTCACGCGCAAACCACCCTTGGCGCAGGGGTGAACTTTAGTGCTTATCGTACGGTTTGCAAAAAACCCTCTGAAATCAGTAAAATGGTAAGCGACTTTGACACCTACGCTTCCCAAAAGGGTATGAAGGTGAAATATCTTGACCCCTATGCCTATTACAATTTACTGAAAGCATCGGGTCAAGGTGGGAGTTTGGGTACGCCTTCTGCACCTTCCAACTTCTCTACGCCTACTCCCAGTCCCTATATTCCTCCCGAACCCACCGATCCCGACGTTGTGGTTCCTTTTGACACAATCGGTGGTATTTCCACCGCTTTCTCTACCTCGGCTTCCATCGAAACAAATAACAAACAAGAAGGTGGCGGCGCTTTGCGGTTGGATTTTGCTCAACCTACCGCTGAGTCGGCAGGTAGCAAAATCGGCGGTATGGTTTATTATGAATTTACCACACCTGTGGACCTTTCCGCCGCTGAAACCCTTACGCTGGATTATTGGATACCCGAAAAAATCAATGGTTCTTCGGGCTTGCAAATCAACTTTGTTACCAACGGTAAAGAAGACGGCTTCAACTTTATGCAGGGCATTGACAATGCTTCCGCCGGTTGGCATACCTTGACCATTAACAAAAAATCACCCGGCGTAACGGCAAACAACCCCAATTGGTCGTCCATTCGCGCCATTCGTATTACCTACTTTAACTACGCAAACAACGCCAAACCCACCTTTATGTTGCTGGATAACCTGCGGATAGACGGCGAAACCGGCGGTGGTACGGCTACACCTGATCCCGAACCTCCTGTATCTACCCAAGGTAAAACGCTGTTGAATTTTGATTCGTTGGCAGGTTTTGTCTCTCACTTCCAAACATCTGTTTCGATTGAAAGCAACAACAAAAGTGAAGGTCTGGGTTCTATGCGCTTGGGATTTGGTAATCCCACGGGGCAAGCGTCTACCACCAAAATCGGTGGCATGATTAAATATGAGTTTGACGGTTCGGTGGATTTGTCAAAGGCGACAAAAGCAACCATCGATTATTGGATTCCGAAGAGTATTGCAGGTGAAGCCGGCATTCAGGTGAACTTTATTACCAACGGCAGCGACGATGGCTATAACTTTATGCTTCCCATTAACAATGCGACCGCAGGGTGGCATACCCTTTCCATTGATTTGGCATCTCCTTCGGCTACCGCCAATTCTCCCAAATGGTCAGAAATTCGCGCCATTCGCATTACTTATTTTAATTTGGCGAATAACGCCGAGCCTGCCTTTATGCTGATGGACAACTTGACCGTAGATGCTGATTTTACGGTGCAAGCGGGTTCCAAAACGGTTTTGGTGGATTTTGAAAATAATGCCAACATTACTACTGCGTTTGCTACTTCTGCAACGGCAGACGCTGCCCAACACACCCAAGGCAGCAATGCCATTCGGTTGGATTTTACCAATCCCACAGGGCAATCGACTGCTACAAAAATCGGCGGTATGATGTACTACACCTTTGCTACGCCTGTGGACTTGTCCTCTGCCAGCGAATTTACGCTGGACTATTATCTGCCTGCAGCGATTACCGGTTCGGCAGGGATACAAATCAACTTTGTGACCAACGGTCAAGATGACGGCTATAACTTTATGACCGCCATTAACGATGCTGCGGCGGGTTGGCATACCATCACCATCGGCAAGGCAAGCCCCTCTACCACCGCTAACAATCCCAACTGGGCATCGATACGCGCCATTCGTATTACCTATTTTAACTATGCGAATAACGCTACTCCCACTTCCATGTACTTGGATAATTTGACCGTGAGATAACCAATTGTCAAAAGCAGGTGTCTGAAAAGATGCCTGCTTTTTTTCAAACTTGCTTGGTTTATTTTAAGAACCCCCCTTGTTTTTTGTAATGTCTTCGTGTATAATAACTGTGCACATAAATATTTTTAGGAGTGGTATGTATGAAAAAAATCCTTGCCGCCTTGCTGACCGTAGTTATGATTTTCAGCATTGCGGTTTCACCGTCTTTTGCCGAAGATGCTCCGGCAGGAGAATACGGTGTAAACTATGTGAAATACGGTGACGTAGACTACAACCAGACCATTGCCGCAGTTGACGCTTTGCTGGTTTTGCAAAATGTGGTTGGTAAAATTCAGTTTGACGAACACCAAACAGCAGTTGCCGATACCGACCTTAGCCAACGGGCTGACGCGGCTGACGCTTTGGCGATTTTGCAATACGTTGTTGGTAAAATTACTGTTTTCCCGGTAGGTGTTTATTACGTGTTGAATGAGGTGGAAGGTTCTGCTGACCAACAAGCAGCCAACGTGGTGATTGCTATGATTGATTCCTTTGCCCCTCCCATCACTTTGGAGGTTAAACCGCAAATTGAAGCTACCCGTGCCGCTTATGATGCGTTGACCGACACGCAAAAAGCTTTGATTACCAACTATGATAAATTGGTTGGCTTTGAAAATGATATTGCCGCTTTGGAAAAACCTGTTACCGGCAACTATATTGCAGATTACGATAAATCCAATTCGGTGAACGGCGCTTACGAAAAGGACCCCACTGCCGACACCAGCTTTGTGATTGACATGAGCAGCCTGCAACCGAATACCATGTACCGTATGAACGCAGGTACCGTGAACCCCACCACCTTTGTTAATACCAATGACTGCGCTCGTTTGATTTATAGCTTGCAAGGGCTTATTAACCGTGATTTTGGTATGGATAAAGATCATACTTCTATGTTGATCGCTGTAACCGAAACCGCCGACTCCGGCTGGCTTACCCAAATGACCGGTGAAGGTTCCATTATGCAATATGCAAAAGCATCTGCCAATTTGCCCGGCATGACAGAAGTTCGCGTTAACAATTGGGATGCTTTCTTGGAAACCTTCTTGCCTATTATCAAATCCTGCGGTATTATTCTGTGGGATGGTAATGTTCCCGCTACCTCCAACGTAGCCGCTACCATTTGCGGCTTGGACGGTTATCTGCCGGTACTTGCCAATTCTCCTTTGCACACGATTTTGGTGGAAAAAGGCGTTCCTGTAAAACAATCCCTGGTTGGTTTGTTTAAAGACGGCCAAAAAGGCCAAAAAATTGCCGATTCCAATACCACTTCTACCGGCTCTGCCAAAAATGATGCCTATTTGTGGGCTTTGGAAAAATACTTCCCCCGTTGTTCTTCTAAATATCTGGCTTATACCTTAGACGGTGCTATTGTACTGAAGGACTACGATGCTTACGAAGATCATCCTATCGCGGTGCTCGGTGGCGATGCTTGTTTGAAAAACCACGACTATCTGATTGCCCGTCGTTGCTTCTTCTTTGACTTGGCTCCTTATGGCGGTGAAGCCGCTTGCGACGACCCTGCCCAAAAGAACGGTCAGGCCAACGTGGGTCTTGACAATTCCACCATGCAAACCATTTTCCAAGCCCGTTACGACCGTGCAAAGGGTGCATTCGGTGCTTTGATGGGCTTCCCCCCCTGGTGGGCAAAATATTGCACCCACCACAATCAAGGCTCTAAAGCAGACGTTTGGATTGAATGGTTGTACTGCGAATTGATTACCTGCTACAACTTGGCCAAAGAAGCCGACGCCGCGCATCCTGCTTCTATGACCAACGGTTCGGTAATGTATAAATATATTTCCATGGTAGACAAATTCGAAAACAACACCGTTTCCGAAAAACTCACCTACGACAGCAACGTTTACTACTACACCATCTATGTTGGCGACTACGATTCCTCCGCATGGCTCAAACAACACATCTACACAATGTGGGCGCAACGCGGCGGTGACAAACGACGTGGTACTTTACCCCTCATGTGGTCGATCAACCCCAACCTTTCCGATCGTGTCCCCGTAATCTTTGATTATATGTACAAAAACAAAACCGATCTGGACTTCTTCGCAGGCGGTGACGGTGGCGCAGGCTACATTATTCCTTCCGCTTTGTTCCATGACCAAACCTTGGCTTATGCAGGCATCAAACGTCCTGCCGGCAACGCCGCGGCAGGGGATGTATTTGCCAATTACTCCAAACCCTATTACGATCGGTTTGACTTGGATATCACCGGCTTCCTGATCAATGGCGGTAACGGTAACATCACCTCCAAAATGGCGGCTACCGTTGCCAAATATTCGCCTATCGGTGCCTTCTTCAATGATAACAAGGCGGGAGTTTACAAATCCGGTAACAGTCTGTTTGTAGGTTGCCTCACCGGTATTACCAAAGGCAACACCGGCAGTTCTTCTTCCGAAATGTATAACTTTGCCAATAACGCAAGAAAGAAAGGCCTTAACTTCGGTGCTTACCGTACCGTTTGCTGGACTCCCAGTGAAATCAGTGCCGCTGTTTCTTCCTTCCAAACCTATGCTGCTGAGCGTGGCATGACCGTAAAATATTGCGATCCCTATGCTTACTTTGATTTGCTTAAACAATCGGGTCAAGGTTCCAATATCTAACACACCAAACGCTGTAAGGCTCATGCCTTACAGCGTTTTTATTTGGGCAAGTTGAATATTATGTGGCTCTGTTTTTTGTGAAATATCAACAAACGAAAAGTGCGGAATTTGTAATAAATGTGTATTGAGTTTTTTGGGAAAATCGTGTACAATCAATATGATGGGTTGTTCTGTGATTTGGTAACCTAAAACATGTTTTCAGGAAGTGAATTGTATGAAAAAAAGTATAGCTCTTTTATTGGCTTTGCTGACGATGGTGAGTGTGCTTTCTGTTCCCGCGTGGGCAGAAGGAGTGCCCGCCGGTGAATATGGCACCGATTACATTAAATACGGTGACGGTGACTTAAACCAAGTAATTGCCGCATCGGATGCTTTGCTTGCTTTGCAAAAGGTGGTCGGAAAAGTAACGGTGACCGAGCACCAAGCTGTGGTGTTGGATACTGACGGAAACCAAGTGATCGCTGCAGTCGACGCCTTGCTGATTTTACAATTTGTTGTGGGTAAGATCGACGTGTTCCCGGCCGGGACTTTTTACGTGATCAACGGTGGTACACAAGAACCGACTCCCGAACCTACCGGTAACTATATTATGGATTATGATAAATCCAATTCGGTGAACAATGCTTATGTAAATGATGCTACGGCTGACACCTCTTTTAAGATTGATACCAGTACCTTACAGCCTTTCACCATTTATCGTGCCGCCAACGGTACGATTGGTTCCGACGTAGACCAAATGCGTTTGTTCTATAGCTTGCAAGGTCTTCTCAATCGTGATTTCGGCATGGACAAAGACCATACTTCCATGTTGTATATTACCAAGCAAACCTCTGACACCCATTGGCTGGATACCGCTACCGATGAGGAGTCTATTTTGCATGCAGCTTCTTCTTTGGGCGCTCCCGACGGTATGTCTACTATTCGTGTGACCACTTGGGATGCTTTCATGGAAGCCTTCTTGCCTGTTATCCAATCCTGCGGTATTATTTTGTGGGACGGTAGCGTACCCGCTACCGCCAACGTAGCCGCTACCATTTGTGGTCTGGACGGTTATCTGCCCGTGTTGGCGGAATCCCCCTTACATAAAGATTTGGTTGCCCGTGGCGTTCCCGTAAAAATGTCATTGGTCGGCAAATTTGCCAATGGCAAAAAAGGTCAAAAAATTGCCGATTCTAACCAAACCAGCACTGGTTCTGCCAAAAACGACGCTTACTTGTGGGCTTTGGAAAAATACTTTAACCGTTGCTCTTCTAAATATTTGGCTTATACGTTGGATGGCGCACCCTGCGTTAAGGGCTACGAAGCTTATGACGACCATCCCACCGCATTGCTGGGCGATGCCGGTACCAACTGCTTGACCAATCACGACTATTTGATTGCCCGCCGTTGCTTCTTCTTTGACTTGGCTCCTTATAAGGGTGAAGCCGCATGTGACGACCCTGCTCAAAAGAACGGTCAAGCCTCCGCCGGTGTTGACAATGCTACTATGCTGAAGATTTTCCAAACGCGTTACGACCGTGCCAAGGGCGAATTTGGCTTCCTTATGGCCTTCCCTCCCTGGTGGGTAAAATACACCGCGCATAAAGGTCAAGGTGTTAAAGAAGCCACTTGGATCGAATGGTTGTATTGCGAATACATTACTTGCTATAACTTGGCAAAAGAAGCCGATGCCGCTCATCCTGCTGAAATGACCAACGGTTCGTTCTATTACAAATACGTTCCTTCTACCAAGGACTACGAAAATAACAAGACCGAAGAATCCATCTCTTACAACAAAAACACCTACTATTACACCATTTACGTAGGGGACTACGACTCTTCTGCTTGGCTCAAACAACACATTCACGCAATGTGGGCACAACGTGGCGGTGACAAAAAACGGGGTACTTTGCCTCTTATGTGGTCCATTAACCCCAACCTTGCCGATCGTGTACCTATGATTTTTGATTATATGTACGAAAATATGACGGCAAAAGACTACATGGTTGGTGGCGACGGTGGCGCAGGTTACATTATCCCCGAAGCATTGTTCCACGATAAAGCACTGGCTTATATGGGCGAAAAACGTCCCAGTGCCAATGCTGCTGCAGGAAATGCTTTTGCTCAGTTCACTAAACCCTATTATGACCGATTTGATATGGATTGCACCGGCTTTATTATTAATGGTGCTCAACATACGGTAACCCGTAATATTGCTGCTTGTGTGCAACAATATTCTCCCATTATCAACTTTACCAACTGCTTTAATACCCGCGTTGGTAAATACAACGGAACCTATTTTGTGTATTGCCAAAACGGCATTGGCACCGGTAACAGTGATACTATGTATAGCCATGCCAATACCACGTTGAATGCCGGCTATAACTTTAGTGCTTATCGTACCGTTTGCAAGACACCGACCGAGATCAATACCATTGTTAGTGATTTCCAAACCTATGCGGCGAATAAAGGATTAACCGTGAAATATTTGGATCCCTATACTTACGCAAAAGTATTGAAACAATCCGGTCAAGGTGCTAATATCTAAAATTCTTGGTTGACCAGACGGGCAAGTAATCACCATATTGCTTGCCCGTGTTTATTTCGTAAAGGAGAAAAACCATGAAACAGTGGCTTAGTTTCATATTGGTATTGGCGTTGGCAAGTACAGCTTGTTTTGGGGTTTCAGCCGAAGTAATGCTGAGCGAGACTGCCGGCTTTGTGGGAGATTTGGACGAGGACCGATCTGTTACCGCAAGTGACGCCCTTAGTGTGTTGAAATATGTGGTAGGGAAAGAATCCTTTGATCAACAAAAAATGCTTTGCGGTGACGTAAATGCCAGCGGAAAGGTAGATGCCTCCGACGCTTTGGAGATTTTGCGTCATGTAGTGGGCAAAATAGATTCGTTTGCCGCGGGAACGATCAAGGACGCCTATGCCTTGTCTGATTATGAATATGTTGATCCCCTTGCCACGTACGAGGCATACGTAAACAGCGATTTTGACTATAATACTTCGCTGTCGGTGAACGGTGCCTACGCCAATGATACCACGGCTGATTGTAGCTTTGTTATGAACAATACGGGTCTTTCTGCCAAAACCATTTACCAGGTGAATATCAGCGCGATCGGTAACAAGAGTTTTTATTTTTGTTATGATGAACGTCGATTGCTCTTTAGTCTGCAAGGTCTTTTGAACCGTGACTTTGGGCGAGATGCCGACCATACCTCGGTAATCTATGTGATAGATGATACCGGCGGAAGCGCTGCGCTCTCGGATTACGCTTGGCTGGATTATATGCAAAGGGAAGGTTCGGTATTTAACGATTATGCGGTGGTAACCATTGACACGTGGGAAGATTTTTTTGCCACCTTTGAGGCACAGATCAAGCAATGCGGCATGATCTTGTGGGATGGTAACGTTCCCGCTACCGCTAATGTTGCCGCTACCGTTTGCGGTTTGGACGGTTACCTGCCCGTGTTGGCCAAAAGCCCCCTGCATGACCAATTGGCTGAAAAGGGGATAGAAGAAAAGCAGACCTTGGTAGGATTGTTCCAAAATGGAAAAAAAGGCGAGAAAATTGCCGATACCCATGTGATTTCTACCGGTTCTGCCAAAAACGATGCGTATCGTTGGGCGCTTGAAAAATATTTTGATCGATGCTCTGCCAACTATTTGGCTTATACCTTAGACGGCGCCGTCACCATAAACGGATATCAAGCCTATGAAAATCATCCCAGCGCCATGCTGTATAACGCCTCCAAAAACTGTTTGTCCAATCACGACTATTTGATTGCTCGGCGGTGTTTCTTCTTTGATCTTTCTCCCAACGTAGAAGAAATTTGTGATGATATTGCCCAGCAAGAGATCGTGACCTATGCCTGCCCCTTATGCGGTAACAGCGACATTTATCTGTTAGATGCTCTGCTTGGTATCGATGATCCCATTTGCGCAGCATGTGGCGAAACCTTCGTTGTTGATTGGGGCTTGGTCAGCGACCAAAACCTGATCGGAAGCATGGCTCAAATCGGTACCGACCAAGAAACCATGCTTATGATCTATGATGCTCGGTATAAACGTGCAGGCGGTGCTATGGGTCAGTTGATGGGATTTCCCCCTTGGTGGGTAAAATATACCGACTTCCAATCCAGAGAAACCGATCCCCCTCAAGGTACGCAACAACCGACTTGGATGGAATGGTTGTATTGTGAATTGATTTCTTGCTATAATCTGGCAAAAGAGGCGGATGCAGAAAGTCCCAGTTCTATGACCAATGGTTCGGTGTATTACAAATACGTGCCCATGCTGGAATCTTACGAAAACAACTTTGAAGAATATGATTCCGGTATCACATATAACGATGATACCACCTATTTCACCCTTTATTTGGGGGACTATGACTCCTCCGCTTGGCTTAAGCGATATACCTATCATTACATTATGAACGAAACGCAGGTACGTAGTCGACTGCCCCTTACTTGGTGCTTTAACCCTAACCTTTCTATGCGGGTGCCAATGATTTTTGATTATATTTACGACAATAAATATGAACATGAATTTTTTGCTGCAGGGGACAGTGGTGCCGGTTACGTGATCCCATCGGGGTTGTTTGGTGGCTCAAACTTAAATTATTCCCAAAAACCCCGTCCTGCCGACTACGCTAACGGCGATACCATGTGGGCAAATTATTGCAAAGCCTTTTACGATCGGTTTGACATGAAAGCGACCGGCTTTATTATTAACGGAGCCAACACCCTTACCACCGATATTTTGGGAATGTTTAACACCTTCTCAACCATGGGTGGTTTGCATAATAACGTATCGGCTGTTATGACCCGTTATAAAGACGCTCCGTATCTTTATTGTCAAAATGGTATTGACACCAATACCGACATGAACGTTTTGTACGAGCACGCTTTTACCGTTATGGCGGATTATAATTTTGCCGCTTATCGTACGGTGTGTATTTCACCTGCGGGGCTCGAGCAAATCATTAATAACTTTACCGCTTACGCAACCGAAAAAGGAGATAACGTGCAATATGTTGAATTGCATACCTTTTTAAAATTGGCAAAAGATTCGGGCAAAGGGTACAAAATTGATTAATACAATGCGGTTCATTTGAGCCGCTCAATTATAAGGAGTGAATAAAATGAAAAAATGGATTAGTTTACTGTTGGTTGTGTGTCTCGCATTAACGGTAACCGTTATGGGCGCGGGGGCAGAACCCATTGTCTCTGTGCAAATCGGCGACGTGGACGGCGACAAAAGCATTACGGCAGCCGACGCTTTGGGTGTGTTAAAGCACGTGGTCGGCAAAAGTCGATTGGACAGCGAACATATAAACGCCGGTGATGTAACCGCCGACCAGCTGGTTAGCTCCGCTGATGCATTGGATATTTTGAAATTGGTGGTAGGTAAGATTGAAGGTTTTGCGGCAGAAACCCAAATACCCGATTCTTTTGCATCCTACAAACCCTATGAAAACAGCGATTTTGATTATAATACGTCGCTGTCGGTAAACGGTGCCTATGCCACTGACACGACTGCCGACTGTAGTTTTGTTATGGACAACACCGGTTTGGCACCCAAAACCATTTACCAATTTTCCGGTTCCACGATCACCGATTGGGATGTAGGCCGTTTGGTCTATAGCTTGCAAGGGCTGATTAACCGTGACTTTGGTCGAGATGCCAATCATACTTCTATCCTGTATGCTACCATTGACAGTTCCGATACTGCTTGGTTGGATTATATGCAAGAAGAAGGTAGCGTATATGCAGGGTATGCAGTTGTAAAAATTACCGGTTGGGACGCTTTTTACACCACCTTTGAAAACCAAATCAAACAATGCGGTTTGATTCTGTGGGATGGTAACGTACCTGCTACCGCAAACGTAGCCGCTACCATTTGCGGTTTGGACGGTTATCTGCCTGTGCTGGCAAAGAGCCCTCTGCACGACCAATTGGTAGAAAAAGGGGTTGCGGTAAAACAATCTTTGGTCGGTTTGTTTAATAACGCCCAAAAAGGCAAAAAGATTGCCGACAGTAACGTGGTTTCCACCGGTTCTGCCAAAAACGATGCCTATCGATGGGCTCTTGACAAATATTTTGATCGTTGCTCTGCCAATTATTTGGCTTATACCTTAGACGGTGCCGTTACTGTTAAGGGTTACGAAGCTTACGAAGACAACCCCTCTGCCTTGTTAAAGGATTCAGGAAAAAACAGCTTGCGTAACCATGACTATTTAATTGCTCGCCGTTGCTTCTTCTTCGACCTGCATCCCTTTGACGAAGAGGTTTGCGACGACCCTGCTCAACAATATGTGATTCGCTATACCTGTCCCCATTGTAACGTAGAAGGGTATTATGATTACGATGCCGTTTCGGGTGAAGATGACCCCATCTGCTTGTATTGTGACACCCTGTTTGTTATGGACTGGGGTCTGATTGCCGACGAAACCCGCTTGTGTACCATTGCTGAACTCGGCACCGACCAAGAAACAATGTTGCAAATTTATGCGGCTCGCTACAAGCGAGCAAACGGCTCTATGGGTCAGTTGATGGGCTTCCCTCCTTGGTGGGCAAAATACACCACCCATAGTGAACAAGGTACAAAAGTAGCTACCTGGATTGAATGGTTGTATTGCGAATTGATTTCTTGCTATAACCTGGCAAAAGAAGCCGATGCTGCCGGCACGGTAGATATGACCAACGGTTCGGTGTTTTACAAATATGTGCCTCGTGTAGCACAGTACGACAACAAGTTTGACGAATACGATTCCGGTGTAACCTATGACGATGACACCATGTATTTCACCATTTACATGGGTGACTACGATTCTTCGGCTTGGTTAAAGAATTATGCGTTTAACTTCTTTGTGTCCCGTGGCGGTGACAAAGCACGTGCCCAATTGCCGCTTACCTGGTGTTTTAACCCCAACCTTTCTTTGCGCATTCCCATGGTATTTGATTACGTTTATGCCAATAAATATGAACATGAGTTCATTACCGCAGGGGACAGCGGTGCAGGCTACGTGATTCCTATCAGTTTGTTTGGCGATAACACTTTAAGCTATGCTGAAAGAACACGTCCTTCCAACTACACCAACGGCGACCAAATCTGGGCGGATTATTGCAAAACCTTCTACGACCGCTTTGATATGCAGGCAACCGGTTTTATCATTAACGGTAACAACGCCTTTACTACCGATATTGCCCGTATGTTCAACACCTTCTCCACCCGCGGTAGTCTGCACAACCGTGGTGATAAGTTGATGACCCAATACAATGGTGTTCCTTACATTTATTGCCAAAACGGCATTGATCAAAACACCAATATGGAAACCTTGTACGGACATGCTTATGAGCGTATGGCGGGGTACAATTTCTCTGCATATCGTACCGTTTGTGTGTCGCCCACCAACGTGAAAAAGATCGTAGACAACTTTACCGATTATGCCACCCAAAAGGGACATAAGATTCAATACGTAGAATTAAATACCTTCCTCGAATTGGCAAAACAATCGGGAAAAGGCGAAATTCTTAAATAACTTTTGGCGTTTTTCATTGCACCTCGTGAGTGTTTCGCGAGGTGCAAATTTTTTTAAGAAAGTTTGTCAAAACCTATTGTGTAATTAACGGTTTGCGGTTATAATAAAATAGATTAATTATAGAGTAGTGTCGCTTTTTGTCAAAGCGTTGATTATACTGCGAGGAGAATGTGTTATGTTTACCAGAGAAATCGGTATCGATTTGGGTACTGCCAATACCCTGGTTTGTATAAAAGGAAAAGGAATTGTTATGCGGGAGCCTTCGGTCGTTGCGGTCGATGTACGCAACGAAACTGTGCGTGCCGTGGGAAGCGAAGCCAAGGAAATGATTGGCCGTACCCCCGGTTCGATCGTGGCAGTTCGTCCCTTAAAAGATGGGGTAATTGCCGACTTTGACGTGACTGCCGCTATGCTAAAACGGTTTATCCGACAAGCGATCAAAGGGTCGCTGATTTCCCGAATTCGGGTTATGATCTGCATTCCTTCGGGGGTTACCGAGGTGGAGATTCGTGCGGTGCACGACGCTGCCGTACAAGCCGGCGCCAAAGAGGTGGATCTGATCGAAGAACCCATGGCCGCCGCTATCGGTGCAGGATTGCCTGTGTTTGAAGCAGTGGGGAGCATGGTAGTCGATATTGGCGGCGGTACTTCCGAAGTAGCGGTACTGTCGTTGGGGGATATTGTTACTGCTCAGTCGGTGCGTGTGGGCGGCGACGATATGGACGATGCGATTATTTCTTACATTCGTAAGCGGTATAATTTGCTGATCGGAGAACGTACTGCCGAGCAAATTAAAATCAAAATCGGGTCAGCCATTGCTGACGATCAAGAGCAGGTCATGGAAGTGCGTGGTCGTAACTTGATGGATGGCTTGCCAAAAAACATTGAAATCACTTCCAATGAAGTCAGAGAAGCCTTGGCCGACACCTTGTTTGGCATCGTGGACACCATTCGTGCTACCTTGGAAAAAACTCCGCCGGAGTTGGCGGCCGATATTGTGGAAAACGGCATGGTGCTGACCGGGGGAGGCGCATTACTTAGCGGTCTGGAGCATTTGATTTCTGCCGAAACAGGCATTCCTGTTCGGGTGGCAGACAACCCCATTGACTGTGTGGTGCAAGGTACGTTAAAACGGTTGGAAATGGGAATTGCCATGGACTTTTTTGAACGCAGAAGAAAATATACCAATCAATAAAGGAGTATATTGTGAAAAACTTTTTTTCCGGTCGAGGATTTAAAATTCTTTGTACGGCGGTTGGATTACTTTTGGTGTTGAGCATTTTGTTTGTTGTTATCGGCAATTGGATCGCACCGCAATCCCAATTGATTTCTACCATTACTACCCCGTTCCGTGAAGCGGGGGCTTACATTTCGGAAAATATTAGTCGCGCATTTACTGCCATTGGACGTTTGGACACGTTGGAAGATGAGAACAATCAATTGCGTGAAGAGATCCGATTGTATCGCGAACAACTGCTGGAATATGAAGATCATAAGCGAGAAAATGAATATTTTAAACAATTTTTGGGGATCAAAGAGCAACACAGCGATTTTACTTTTCAGCCGGCAACTGTGATTGCTCGTGAAGCTACCGATGCCGCATCTTCCTTTTCGATTGATGTGGGCAGTAACGATGGGGTAGCGGTCAACGACCCGGTGATCACTCCGGACGGTTTGGTGGGCTACATATCCCAAGTGGGTGCCGCCATGAGTACCGTTACCACCGTGTTGGATCCTAAAATTCGCGTTGGGGCGTTGATTAACCGTACTCGTGAATCAGGTGTGATCGGTGGCGATACGGCTCTTATGTCCGATGGATGTTGCGGACTTTCTTACCTGAGCGGCAGCTCGGCAGTTACCATAGGCGATTTCGTGGTTACCTCGGGTGAAGGCGGGGTGTTTCCTGCCGGTCTTATGATCGGTACGGTAAGTGACGTGCGGAAAGATGCTTCCAACGTATCAATTTACGGGGTGGTAAAAACAGCGGCCGACGTTTCTACCGTAACTCAGGTTATGGTTATTACCCATTTTGAAGGACAAGGTGGGATTGCCAAATGACCAATCATAAAAACACGTATTTTCACCGCCGGTTGCAATTTTTTTTGTTGGGATTGTTGTTGGTGATGCTATGGTCGTTGCAGATCGCACCCACCAATTTATTCGAGATCGGAGCGGTCCGCCCGGTTCCCACCATCGTTTTGACGATTTGTGTGGGTATTTTATACGGAGAAACGGCAGGGGGCGTGTTTGGCCTTTTCGCAGGATTGCTTATGGATACTTATACCACACCTACCGTAGCCTTTCACGTGGTGTTTTTAACGGCACTCGGTATTTTCTGCGGATTGGCAGTTAAGCATTTGTTTATGAACAATCGTTTTTCTTGGACAGTCTTGTGGTTTGTTGGTTCGTTGTTGTATTTTGTATTATACTGGCTGTTGTTTAAAGTGATCTTGGGAGACGACGGCTTTTCGTATTTGTTTTATTATTCTTTGCCCGGTGCCTTGTATACCGGTGCGTGGGGCATTGTGTTGCATCCGCTTGTTTGGTGCATTCGTCGTTGGTGTTAGAAGTCAAGGAGCGTAGCTATGATTATCAACAAAAGAGAAAATAATTCTCGCGTTACCGTGCTGTGCATCATTTTGATCGCGGTACTTTTGTTGTATAGCATTCGTATGTTTAATTGGCAAATCGTCAATCGCGATAAGTATGTTAGCGAATCGTTGACTACTACGGCAACCTTTACGCCGTTACAAGCCGCAAGAGGCGAAATTTTGGACTGTTACGGTCGTACATTTGCCACAAATACCGAGTCTTACAATTTGGTGTTTAACAAAATCTATTTGCCCGAAGATCGGTTGAATCAAACCATATTGACCTTGACCGATTTGTTGACGCAAACAGGGGAAGCTTGGGTGGACAATCTGCCCATGACCGAAACAGCGCCGTATCATTTTGTAGAAGATAAGGCAATTTCTCCTGCAACCATGATTAAAGAATTGGGACTTGCTCACTACGCGACCGAAGACAACTGTTACAAGGCCATGGTTAGCGAGTTTCAGTTAGATTCCTTCAATGAAAAGCAAAAACGTGTGATTATGGGAGTTCGTTTGACCATGTTGGTGGCCGATTATGCCGACACCATTCCTTATACCTTCGCCCAAAACGTGTCCCTTTCTACCGTGACCAAAATCGAAGAATCGTCGTTACTGTTGCCGGGGGTGGAAACCAACGTGGTAACGACACGCCAATACGTAACAGGGTCAATTGCCAGCCATATCATAGGTACCATTGGTCCGATTTACTCTGAAGAATGGGAGCAATTAAAAGACCAAGGGTATGCTTATAGCGATACCGTAGGAAAATCGGGTATTGAAAAATACGCCGAAACCTTTTTACGCGGCACCGAAGGTCAGTTAAAAACCATTCGCGCCATGGACGGTACCGTGCTGTCTACCCAAGTGGTTACCCAGCCGGTGGCGGGCAATTCGGTTATGTTGACCATTGACCGAAACATTCAGTCGGTGGCCCAGCAATCATTAAAAGAATTGATCGACAAATTAAGCAATACCAACGATCCCAATACTCGTTCGGCAAACGCAGGCAGTATAGTGGTCATGAACGTAAACACCGGTGCGGTTTTGGCGGCGGTTACCTATCCTTCTTACGATAACGAAACCTATACGAAAGAGTATGATAAGCTGTTAGAAGATCCCCGTCGCCCGTTGTTTAATCGTGCGTTTAGCGGGATCTATGCACCGGGTTCAACCTTCAAACCCGCCACCGCAAGTATTGCACTGCAAGAAGGAATTATTAACAATTCAGACTATATCTTTTGTTCCGAGGTTTACAAATATTATCAAGACTATCAACCGTCATGTATGCACTACCACGGCTCGTTGGACGTGGTAGGAGCGTTACAGGTTTCTTGCAACTACTTCTTTTATGACGTTGGTCGCCGTTTGGGGATCACCAAGCTCAACGAGTATTGCTCCAGCTATGGTTTAGGTGTCAAGACAGGGATCGAATTAACCGAAGCAACCGGCATTTTGGCAGGACGTGCCTACCGTGAATCCATTGGCTCCCATTGGAACGACGGTGACACCTTGCAAGCGGCAATCGGGCAATCAGACAACGCTTTTTCTCCGTTGCAATTGGCCACCTATGTTTCTACCTTGGCCAATGGCGGCAACCGTTACAAAGCTCATTTGATCGGTCAAGTGCGAGATTATGATTTGACCAACATCATTCAACAAACCGAACCGCAATTGTTGGGTACTACCAATATTGATGCGTCGGTACACGATACAGTCAAAAAAGGTATGTTGTCGGTAACTACAGAAGGCTCGGTCTCTACGCTGTTTGCCGATTATCCCATTCAGGTAGGGGGCAAAACAGGTACTGCTACCGTATATGACAAGGGCGTGGAATATAACAACGGTGTGTTCGTTGCTTTTGCACCCTATGAAAAGCCGGAAATCGCTGTGGTGACCATCGTGGAAAAAGGAGGCTACGGCTCAGGTTGTGCCCAGCCCACACGAGATATCTTCGACGCCTATTTTTACTATCAAGGCGACAGCTACGAAGGTCGGCAAACAGGGGTATTGGTCCCATAATTCTTGTTGTAAATGAGGGCGTTTTTTGAATATTGATACAATCAATTGACAAATCCTTCGGCTTTGTGCTATAATAAACCATAGATTTTATGTGGGGGGATCCGATTTGGGCGACATCATTACAGTTGTTTCGGGCAAAGGCGGCGTGGGGAAATCCACTGTAGCTGCCAACGTGGCTCGCCACTTGAAACAATGGTCCAAACGGGTCTTGCTGGTTGACACCGATGGAGGCATTTGTTCTGCTCAATTGCTGGTTGCCGGCGGCGAGAGCGCCATATACCATTTGGGCGATTTGTTTGCAGGGGTGGCTTCTGTTGAAGAAACTACCGTAGTTATAGAGGGTGAACCGCATTTTATGGCGGCACCTGATCGGATGTTTACTCCACGTGAATGGCGAGAATTGGCGCTGTTGCTCCTCTCTTTGCGGGAGCGATATGACTATATTGTGGTGGACCGTGCGGCAGGGTTGGACTTTGTGTTGGAACAGTATTTGACAGATTATACCGCTTTGGTGGTCAGTACCCCCGATCCACTTTCTTTGCGAGGGGCCGGTCAAGCTTGTCACAGTTTGCAACAAATGGGATGTGAAAATGTCCGTTTGGTGATCAATCGCTTTTTACCTGCCTATGTTCGTCAAAAAATTATGCCCAATATCGACAGTATTTGCGATCGGGTAGGGGCACAGTTGATTGGAATTGTGCCGGAAGATATGTGTATTTTGCAAGATTTGACCAAAGGAAAACGGTCAAAAGAAGCACCTTACGTTAAGGCGATGAATCGCATTGCAGGGCGATTGGCCGGCAACGCCATTGCTTTACCGAAACTCAAAAAATTATTAAAATAACGACGAAAGGGATGATTACGATGCATATCGCATTGATCGCACACGACTCCAAAAAAGAATTGATGATTCAGTTTTGTATTGCTTATTGCGGTATTTTAAATCGCCATGATTTATGCGCGACCGCTACCACAGGCAAACTGATTTCCGAAGCCACCGGGCTGAAGATTCAACGCTATCTCAGCGGTAACCAAGGCGGCGACCAACAAATTGCCGCGCGTATCGGATGTGACGAAATCGACCTTTTGCTATGGTTCCGTGATCCGCTGAATCGCGGTAACGATGCGGGCAACCAAGCAGAATTGCTTCGGTTGTGCGATGTGCATAACATTCCCGTTGCCACCAATATTGCCACTGCTGAAGTGTTGATTCACGGTTTGGAACGGGGCGATATGGATTGGCGCAATATTGTCAATCCCATTAAATAAATTCTATAAAAAAGCGACTGATGGTGTTTTTGCACTGTCCCAAATTGTTCGGACAACACAAAAACGACCTATATGGTAGTAAATATTAAATTTAAGAAACGAACTGACATCGCTTTTCAAGTGGTGTCAGTTTTGTTTTTGAACCCGAAAAAGTTTCGTTGATGAATTGGTTGACAGGGGTTACCGTTTTGCTATAATCTATAACAAAGAAAGAGTTGTTATCTATGGGAAAATGCACTTATCAAAAAATTGCAAAATTGGCTAACGTTGCGGTGTCTACCGTATCAAAGGCACTTTCCGGCAGTAAAGAGGTAAGTGAAGAAACTGCTATTCTTGTGCGAAAAGCAGCGCTTGATTGTGGCTATTTTGAAGAAAAGCGTAAGCAACGGCGTCAGTTTTTTTTGCAATCTCCTTTAACCGTCAGCCTGCTTGTACCGGAAATTGACAGTACTGAATATTCTCGCATTGCTGCCATCGTTTCTCGTTGTTTAGAGCAGCAGGGAGCCACCATGAATTTGCATATTGTAGGCTTTGATGCCTCTAAAGAAATCAGCGTGATACAGAAGTTGCAAACAGACGTTTCTGTGGATGGCATTCTTACTTGCGGTGTTTGTTCGCCACCCCCTCCTTTTACTGTTCCAATGGTGCATATGGCTTGTGTCGGACCGATGGATTCGGTGTATAGTGTGCTTGACGATGCTATGGACAAGGCTGTGGGATTTTTTAAACGTCAACATTACAGCGAGATTGCTTTTGTTGGAGAAATCAAGACCCAACCGAAGCAAACTGCTTTTTTGCGTGCTATGAAGGCAGCAGGCTTTCCTTCCCACGCGGCGAAGGTATACGCCGATGAAAAACGATTTCAGGAAGCCGGGCGTTACGCCGTGCGGTGTATGATTGAAAATGGACATGTTCCGGCTGCTATTATGACCGCTTATGACGAGATTGCCTTGGGGGTTATGGGGGAACTGAATCGCCACGGAATTGCTATTCCTCAACAGGTAGCTGTTTTGGGTTATAACAACACCAACTACGCTACCTTAGAAGAAATTGGCTTGTCATCGATTGAACAATTTGAGGAAAAACGATGCGAAACCGCCGTGAATTTGCTTTTAGACCGTATCCGTGGTATTGAGCAGGGACCACCTCAAGAGATAAAAATCGAATGTGATTTGGTTTTGCGTCGAACCACGCAGTAGGATTTGTAAATGTGGAGGTATTATGATGAGAAAAATAATTTCCGGGTTATTGTTGTTTTGTTTATTGTTACCCGTTTTTTCGGTTGGTAGTTTGGCTGATGAACAAACCTATGTTTATAGTTTCAATGAAGTTGCCGGTGCCATGTGGAGCAGTACCTCCGTGCGTCCACTCAATCGCAGTTATACCGTTTCTATTGATGGTGGCGAGGCGAAACCATTCTCTATGTGGATTCTTTCGTCTGAAATGGGTGATAGTCTGCGGGTGTATTCTCCTGAAATGGAATTGGATACGTCTGCTTGTACTTCGGCAGAGCTGTCTATGGAATGTTGGCGTATTGAAGGCAATGACCCCGATTTGGCAGTACGAGTGTTTTATTCGACCGATCATGGTACCACGTGGACGATTTTACCAACCGTTGTAACAAAAACTGAAAGGACCGCCGTTGCCAGTGGTGTCGGTCCGTGTCCGGTTTATACGGTAGCCACCGATAATATTTGCGAATTGGTAAAAGATCAAGTTATCACGAATATGAAGATTATTCCCTTTGAAGGGGTCAATTCCATCGGTGCCTTCCGCATCACCGATTTAACCATTCAAACTGTAGGAGCTAAAGTAACCATGAAACAATCTGTTACTATTGATATAAGTGCCGATAAAGAGTCTGTTGAGGAATATGTGCCGGAGATCAATGATTCACCTACTATTCAAAAAATGATAGACGATGCCCCTGTTGGCGGAGAAGTTACCATTGGTGTGAATCCTCGTACCGGTGACGGCAATTGGGAGATCGGTCAACCGATTAGTTTGCCTTCTGACATTACCGTATATATCGACAACGCTACCTTGCGTCTGGCGGATGATGTGTTCTGTAACATCTTTTATTCCGAAACCGCTTTTGATGAACATTTAACGGTTGAGCAGGAGCAGAAAAATATTAGGATTATTGGCAAAGGCAATGCGGTGCTGGATGGTGGCAAACACAACGGAAAAACCGAAACCACCGCAGGAGTCCCCGATATTGTAAAAAACACCTTTGTTTTCTTCCGCAATGTGGATGGGTTTGAAGTGAAAAATCTCACAATGAAGAATTCTCGCTGGTGGGCAAATACCTATGTTTTCTGTGAAAACGGTATCATTGAAAACATTACCTTTGATGCTCGCAATACCGCTCCTAATCAGGATGGCATTGATCTGCGTATCGGGTGCAATAATATTACCATTAACAATATCTACGGCGTTACCGGTGATGATACCATAGCTCTTACCGCTTTGCTGCATAAGTTTGATACCCGTTGGCAAGTAGAGGGGAAAGATACTGAAATTCATCACGTTACCATTACCAATGTTAGAGCCTTGTGTTCCGGTGGTCATGGTGTGATTCGCTTGCTTGCACAAGATGGCAACAAGGTGCGAGATATTACCATTGATACTGTGTACGATCTATCGATTGATAATGGCGGCCCTCGTTGCGGTCAGGGATTGATTCGTATTGGTGAGTCCGGCTATTCCACCATCAAACAAAATGAGCCCGGAGATATTGACCGTGTTACGGTTTCTAATGTTACATCCCGTGCCAATAGCGCTGTGTATGTGGGAACCAAAAATGTTACTTGGGAACATTTGGCCATTCACAATATCAAGACGATAGAAGGCACGGTTGTAGGTGGCGAGATTTCGCTTTCTGATATGCCGGTAACGATTCTTTACGGTGATATTGATGAGGATGGTGAAGTAACCGCCAAGGATGCCTTGATGGCATTAAAATATGTGGTAGGCAAGAATGCTTTGGATGAAGATGGCATCAAACGCGCTGACGTCAGCGGCAATCATAAAGTTGAAGCCGAAGATGCTTTATTGATTTTACAACGGGTAGTAAATAAAATCGATAAATTTCCCATAGAATCCGAATAAGTAACAACGCCCCGATGGTTCGCATCGAGGCGTTGTTACTTATTCTTCCGAAATAATGGCGTTGAATTCAGCAACTACTTTTACGTAGGTATCCTCATCTTCAATGTCAAACAATTTAAACTGTTCTTCTCCTACAGGTTCATACCCGTAAATCAGTACGGTTTCGTTGTCGTCGGTGGGGGCCAAGGCAATATAATCTTGCCCGTCAACGTCGAACACGCCTATAATCATACATTCTTGGTCAATTGCCGAGCCGTCGTCGCCCAGCAATTGTATGGTAATAAAGTTTTCCATGGGTTATTCCTCCATCATACTTTCGTAAACAGAAGCCACGCGATCGTACAAATCGTCATCTTCAATTTCCAACAAGGTTATTTTGCTGTCGATTTCTTTGAAATCAAATAAATACACGTCGGCATCGTTGTCGGTGGGAACCAATGCCAGATATTCTTTTTTGTCAACGGTAAATTTCCGTTCCACCGTAAAGGTCTGTTCAAAGGGATTTCCGTTGTCGTCAAATAAGGTAACGGTTAAGGTTTGTTCCATATGGTTTACTCCTTTATACTGCCGTCGGGATTAAACAAGGGCAGGGGATTTAAATAAATTAGATCTTTTCGGTCAATGGCATCGCCTTCGGCCAAAATGGTCATGCGACCTACAATGTTACCGCCGGCTTTTTCGACCAAATGTTCAATTGCTTTTAAGGATTCACCGGTAGAGATCACGTCGTCTACTATAAGAATCCGTTTGCCTTTCATGGCATCGGCATCGGTTTGATCTAAGTATAAGTTCTGAATACGGTCGGTGGTGATAGAACGAACCTCTACACCAAATACCTTTTGCATATATAACTTGGTGCCTTTGCGAGCAAGAATGTATTTTTGGTCACCATGCTGTCGGGCCATTTCGTGAATCAGGGGGATCCCTTTGGCTTCGGCAGTAATCAACAGATCGTACTCAGGGGCACGCTTCAGCAATTCCCGTGCACAGGCAACGGTTAACTCTTGATCGCCAAAAATAACAAAGGCACCGATATACAGATCATCGGTTACTTTGCACAAGGGGAGTGCGCGGTCTAATCCCGCTATATTCATTTTATATTCCATGGCATGTCCTTCTTTCTGTTTGCATCTGGTTCTATTGTATATCATTTTTGTAAAAAGTCAATTGCCGTTTCATAAAACTTGCTGTTTTTGTCAAAATATGGATTGACAAACCAAGATAAGTATGTTATAATACTTTAGCGTAGTAAAGTGTTACAACGATAAATTATGAAATGAGGAATTTACAATGAAAAAACTTGCATTACTTTTGGCTTTGCTGATGGCAGTTATGACCTGCTTTGCGGGTTGTAGTTCGGTAGATCCTGCCGAGGACGTTACCAACGTAAAAGAAGCCGGTAAGTTGGTTGTCGGTATCACTGATTTTGCTCCCATGGATTACAAAGATGCCAACGGCAATTGGATCGGTTTCGATGCCGATATGGCAAAGGCTTTTGCCAAATATTTGGGTGTCGAAGCTGAATTTGTTGAAATCAACTGGGACAACAAAGCTATGGAATTGGAAACCGGTGCAATCGACGTTGTATGGAACGGTATGACCATTACCGATGAAGTTAAAGGTATGATGGGTGTTGGTACTCCCTACTGCAAAAATATGCAAGTTGTGGTTATGAAAGCCGACAAGATTGGTCAATACACCACAACCGACAGCTTAAAAGGTTTGAAGTTTGCCGCTGAAAACGGCTCTGCCGGTGCAGCTGCTTTGGACGCTTTGTCCATTCAATATACCGCTGTTGACACCCAAGCCAAGGCTTTGATGGAAGTAGAAAGCGGTAGCGTAGATGCATGCGTTATCGACCTGCTTATGGCTGGTGCTATGACCGGTGAAGGTACCTCTTATGCTGACTTGGCTTCGGGTATCGCTGTAACCAACGAGGAAGAAGAATACGGTGTTGGTTTCCGTAAAGAGAGTAGTTTGATTGCTGAGTTCAACAAATTCTGGGAAGCTTCTTTGGCAGATGGTACCGTTATTGCTACCGCCGAAAAATATAACATCGCCAAAAACATTATTACTAAATAATTGATTTTGACAGAATAGTGTGTAACGACAGCCGTTTCCTCATTTTGAGGGAACGGCTATCGATTAGTAAATACACTTATTAAATTTTTGTAGTCTACGAACGGAGTGTACTTTATGGGTTTAACTAACGTTGTGGCAACCGGAACGGATTTGTTGGCAACCGGAACGGATTTGTTGGCGACCGGAACGGATGTTGCTGGTACACCGGCTGATCCCGCTTTTGCCGAGGTTACGTTAAAATTATTGGAAGGGTTAATGACAACTGTAGAGTTGTTTGCATTGACTCTTTTGCTTGCCTTGCCTTTGGGATTAATTATTTGCTTTGGTTCTAAATGTAAATTTGCTCCTTTGCGGTATTTGGTCAAAACCTTTGTTTGGATCGTACGGGGTTCTCCCCTTATGTTACAAATCTTGGTGGTGTATTATGGTCCTGGTTTGTTGTTCGGTTGGGATTTGTTGCCTCGATTTACTGCAGCGTTAGTTACGTTTGTGATTAACTATGCTTGTTATTTTTCTGAAATTTACCGTGGTGGTATTCAGTCTATTCCTCGTGGTCAATATGAAGCAGGGCAAGTGCTTGGCATGACAAAATGGCAAGTGTTTACTAAGGTGACTTTGTTGCAATTGATCAAGCAAATAGTTCCGCCTATGGGTAATGAATTTATCACTTTGGTTAAAGACACTGCTCTAGTTCGTGTTATTGCGGTATATGAGATTATTTGGATGGGCGAATCCTTTATCAAAAAAGGTATGATGTGGCCATTGTTCTATACGGCAGTGTTTTACCTTGCGTTTAATGGTTTAGTAACCTTAGCACTGGGTCGTATTGAAAAGAAATTAGATTATTTTAAATCATAGGAGGGAGATCATATGCCGATTTTAGAAGTGAAAAATATTAAAAAAAGTTTTGGTTCGGTACGAGTACTTAAAGGCATTGATTTTTCTTTGGAACAAGGCAAGGTGCTTTCGATTATCGGGTCGTCCGGTAGCGGTAAAACCACGTTGCTTCGATGTTTGACTTCTTTGGAAACAGCAGACAGCGGTCAAATCGTTGTAGACGACAAGGTGGTATTTGATTCCGAGTCGTCGGTAAAATTGACCCGTCAAGAAAAAAGAGAAAACCAACTGAAAATGGGCCTTGTGTTTCAATCCTTTAATCTTTTTCCCCAATACAACGTATTGGACAACGTAATGCTGGCACAACGATTGGCGGCGAAGGAACGGCAAGATTATAAAGTCAACAAAAAGCAGATTTTGCAAGAAATTGAACAACATTCTCGCGAAATCATAAACAGCGTTGGCTTGAGCGAAAAAATCAACAATTATCCCTGCGAGCTTTCGGGCGGTCAACAGCAACGGGTGGCGATCGCCCGTGCATTGGCGCTGAATCCACATATTTTGTGCTTTGACGAGCCCACCTCGGCACTTGATCCCGAATTGACCAACGAGGTGTTGTCGGTTATTAAATCTTTGGCGGCACGAGACATGACCATGATCATTGTTACCCATGAAATGACCTTTGCCAAAGAGGTTTCCGACCACGTGATCTTTATGGATGACGGCGTGATTTGCGAACAGGGAACGCCCACTCAAGTTTTTGAAAATCCGAAACACCAACGATTACAAGAATTTTTGGGTTCCTTCCAAAAGTAGGAGGAGCTTGTGCTTGGAATTGTCAATTACACGACGTTTTTCGTTTCGTCGATATTGTTAAATCTTACACCGGGAACCGATACTCTCTACATTCTCAGTCGTGCCGTTGCAGGCGGTCGTCGACAAGGAATTGCCTCGGCTTTGGGGATTTCGGTGGGGATCTTAATCCACACGGTGTTGGTAGCCTTGGGGCTTTCGGCTTTGTTGGCAAGTTCTGCTACCGCTTTTACGGTCATGAAATGGCTGGGTGCGGGATACTTGGTAATTATGGGTCTGCGTACCTTATTTACCAAAACCGAATTGCTGTCCAACGAAACCGTAGGCAACAACTCCATGCGCAAGGTGTTTTTCCAAGGGGTGCTGACCAACGGGTTGAATCCCAAAGTGGCGTTGTTCTTTTTGTCATTTTTACCTCAATTTGTGGCATCCGACAACGCGTATGGTGCTTTAAGTCGGATCGTAGCCATGT
>JAZRFL010000067.1:0-3047 GCA_045661365.1 Acutalibacteraceae bacterium
GGGGTCTGTGCCAAAGCATCTACGGCGGCATCGTATGCGGCTTGCATGACCGCTACCGTGTCATTGTTTTGTCTGGCGGTACGCTCGGCGGCCTCAGCCGACAAACGAGCAACCGTCAAAATGGTGCCTTCGGTGGGTTTCATAACCGCTTTGTAGGCGGTGTCTACCCCTGCTTGCAAGGCGGCGGCCAATTGCATACCGTCGGCATTTGCCACACCGGTAAGCCCTTTGGCAATCCCACGGAAAAACAGGGACAAAATAACCCCCGAGTTCCCTCTGGCGCCCCGCAACAAAGCCGAAGCGGTTTCCTTTGCCACCTCTGCCACCGGCACCTTGCCCATACGCTCAATCGAGCGAGAAGCGTTGCTGATGGTCAAAGACATATTGGTACCGGTGTCCCCGTCGGGAACCGGGAAAACGTTTAGTTCGTCTACCTCGCGGCGATGATTGCCCAGGTTTGCGGCACCGGAGATCACCGCGTCACGAAATTGGATTCCGGTTAAACGATTTGCCAAGATGAAATCACTCCTTTAATTACTCGTCACACACGCCGTCAATATGAATCCGTACGTGTTCTACTTTGATACCGGTTGCCTCTTCCACCACATAGCTCACCTTGTGCACAATGCTTTTGGAAATGGCGTTGATATTCATACCGTACATTACCCGAATGTGCAGATCCACCGTCAAGGAACGTTCCGACCCACTCACACGAATGCCGGTGTCTTTAAAGGGATATTTAGACAGTTTGGAACGGATTTTTTGCAAACCCTTGGGTACCATGTTGACCACGCCGTAGCAAGAGGATACCGCTTCGCCGATCAGCTTGGAAAAGTAATATTCCGAAATGGTGACCTCGCCCAAATGGGTTTCGTATTGAATCATATTCAGCACTCCTTTTGTCTTGATACTATATTATTGCACAGTACAATGCTCTATTCCATAAAAAGGATCGCCCCACAGCGGTGCGGGATCTCCCTTTAACTTGGCGGTGTAAACCAGCATTCCCCTGCGAAAGCACAAAGGAATGATGGGCAATTGTTCCCCCACTTGCGAAAGCACCTCGGTCAAACTGCCCTTGCCGTTGTGATACCGTGACACGGCGGTGGCGGCCGACAAAACCTCCGGCTCGGCAGAGGGGTCTTGCCCGGAGGGGACGTCTTGGGAATGTTCGGAATCTTGGTTTTGCTCTTCTTCCTCTTCTTCCTCTTCTTCGTCCTCTTCCTCTTCTGCCTCCTGCCCGTACAGGGGAATCAATCCTCCTGCGGTCAGCAGACGGTATAAGTCAAAGTTGTCGGGAATGGCCATTTCCCCAATGTAAATATCGTAATTGCCCCACCGAATGGCGTTGCAGTAATCGTCAAAAGACAGACCCTTTAATTCCACACGGCACCCTGCGTTTTGCAACGAGGTCTGCAACAAATTGGCAATGCTTTGGCGGGCGGTGTTGTCGCTGTTGTAAATCACCTGCACCGACAAGGTCAACTCCCCGTTGGAGCAAAAGCCGTCGGGGGTGCGGGTGGCAAACCCCGCTTTTCCAAACCATTCGGTTGCGGCGGCGGTGTCAGCCAAAGGCGACAGGCTTTGTAAGCCGGAGGCCGCCTCGACCCCATCGGGCAAAGGACCTTTGGCAGGGGTCGCCATGTCAAAATAAGCGGTTTGGGCTATATTTTGGCGATCTATGGCGGTCGAAACCCCCAGTCGCACCTCTTGTATACTCATAACACCGCTACGCATATTGGCACCCAAATATACCAAATTGGGCAGATTCACCGTCCGAGATACCCCGTTCATGTTGGGGAATTGGTTGTTGCTCAAATCGGCATAGCACCAATCCACCCGTCCTACGCTTGCCGCATGGGAGATTGCCTCTTGGTCGGGCATGTTGGTCAATTCCGCATGGGGAATAGCCACTCTGCCGCCGATCCATTTGGGGTTGGCGGTCAGCCAATACCGATCGCCCTCTTCATGATACACAAACCGCCCGCTTCCAATGGGAGGCAACGGCTTGTTGTCGTTGTTTTCCACCTCACGGCTTCCCTCTTTAAAAATGGGAAAATCCAAGAAATTGACAAAATACGGGTCTTGATGATGCAAGGTCAGTTGCACCCCACCGTTTTCGGTTACGGCAACCTCTTTTACGTTTTCAAAATCGGCGGCATAGGACAAATGCTCGGCTTCTCGTGCCGCTTCCAGCGATGCCACCACATCGGCGGCGGTCACCTTACTGCCGTCGGAAAAAAAGGCGTTTGCCAAGGTAACGGTCACGACCGTTCCGTCGTTTTGTATGTCACCGGCTAAGCGGTAATGGGGGGTATAGCTGTCGTCCAGCACCACCAGACCGTCGAACAACAGCCCGCACAGCTCTTGATTGGTTTTGGTCATGGCGGTGTAAGGGTCCAAGGAATCGTTGGCGGTATAAGCCAAGATAATGCTTCCCTGCGGCAGGGCGGTACTCCCCGAAGCGGTGGGGGCAGAAGACACATCTGCCTCCTGCTGCGGAGCGGAGCAACCGCAAAAAGCAAGGGCAATACACACAAGCAATACCGTAATAACACGAAGGGGATTTTTATGCCGGTTCTTGTTCACGATTCATACCCCTCCCATCATATACACGGGTATTATACCCCATTTCTCTCAAAAAAGCAAGACTTTCTTGAAAAAGAAGTTGATTTTTCAACAATTTTCTTTTTTGGAACCATCCGCTCGGTCCCTGTTTTCGGCAAAAGCATAACCACGACATAGGGTTTGACTGAGGGATTGTTCGCTCGCCGTTTTTACAACCCCTCCGTCAAAACCTTTGGTTTTGCCACCTCCCCTTACACAGGGGAGGCTCCCTAAAAGGTAACCTTGGTTTCATAAACATAGCCTAAAAAGGGAACGCAATTTGTTCGGCTCCCTTGTGTAAAGGGTAACGAGCCCGACCGCCGCCGGTGGCGGATGAAGGGAGAGAAAAACGGGTTCCCTGAAAAGCGGTGCTTTTTAGGGAGAGGAGAAACAACGAAGCATATGAGTTTTCGCAAAGTCGAAAACGATATCAGCGAAGT
>JAZRFL010000068.1:0-11096 GCA_045661365.1 Acutalibacteraceae bacterium
ATCTTGGCGGGAATCACCTTGCGTAACAGCGACACCGCAACGTTAGAGCAGATCAGTACCACGGTAGCGGCCAGCCCCATGCCTACGCCGTTGGCAAGCGAGGTGGTAACAGCCAGCGAGGGACAGGTACCCAGGCACAGCCGTAACACAGGGTTTTCGGCTATGATCCCTTTGGTAAAGGTTTGGGTATAATTCTGTTTCATTGTGCCACCCCTTTTCCCAAGTGTTGTTGCATCCGATCCATTGCCATGTCCACCGCTTTTTGTACCCCTTTAGAGGAAATGGTGGCACCGGTTATGGCATCGGTCGCCTCCCCTGATTGGGTCATGCCCACAAATTGGTCTTGAAACGCTTGGTCGGTGCCTACCTTTTGCCCGATTCCGGGACTTTCGTCGGCACAGTCAATGACGTTTACACCGATCACCCGACCGTTGATGTCAAAGGCGGTCATAACTTGAATGTAGTTTTTATAGCCCATGGCTTGGGTTATGGCAATATACCCTGCCTCTTTGCCGCCGACTGTTGCGGAATAAAAGGATTTGTCCTCGGACAAATCGGTGTATTCGCCGTTGGGGATCAATTGTTTCATGGCGGTTTCCACCGCTTGCTGTTGTTGCAGAGCAATGGTGTCTTTGGTGAAATAATTGGTAACGCTCAAAGCACCGGTCACTACTACACATATTACCACCAAAACCAAGGTGGGGCGGAGAATATCTTTCATTTTCATGCCGATTTCTCCTTTTTCTCTTTGATATAGCCAAAGGGCTTGGGGGTGGTCAATCGTTCAATGTGGGGTACCAAAATATTCATGAGTACGATTGCAATAGAAACCCCTTCGGGCATACCGCCCCACAGGCGTATGACCGCGGTGATCAAGCCGCAACCGATCGCGTAAACGATCTTTCCTTTGAAATTGATCGGGCAGGTGGTATAGTCGGTTGCCATGTAGACCGCACCCAAGACCAAACCGCCTGACATAAGGTTGTAATAGGGATTTTGCCCGAAAAGCCAGGTAATGCCAACCGTAGTCCCCATAAACAGAAGGGGAATAAGGGGAGAGATCACCTTGCGGAAACACAAATAAGCAAAGCCGATCAGCAAAGCGGCAATGCAGGTTTCTCCCAAACTACCGGGACGAATCCCCAAAAACATGGATAAAGGATCGTAGTCGGTGGTTTTGGTAAACATTTCGGTCAAAGAGGGAATCGACCCGTCGGACAATTGGCTCAAGGGGGAGGCGGAGGTGACGGCGTCGGCATTGTTCATGATCGCCAAAGGATTGGGCCAACGGCTGACCGACATATATTGCGGGAAAGAGACCATTAAGGTAATGCGCCCCACAATGGCGGGGTTGACAAAGTTTTGCCCGATTCCGCCAAAAAATTGCTTGACCACAACGATTGCCACAAAAGCACCGATAACAGGCAACCACATGGGCACGTTTGAAGGAAGATTAAATGCCAGCAGTACCCCTGTGACCACAGCAGACAGGTCGCCCAAGGAGTTGGGGCGTTTCAGCAACCGTCGAGTGATGTATTCAAACAACAGGCAAGAAATGACCGAGATCAAAATCAGCCACAAACTGCGTTGTCCGAACAGTACCACCGACATAATACCGGCGGGTACCAAAGCGATCAAAACGTCTGCCATAATGGTGCCGGTGGTGTTGCCGCTATGAAAATGAGGAGAGGCGGAAACCGTAAACTTGGTTGGCATTTCCATATTAAGTTCTCCCCTTTCGTTCGATTTCTTTTGCCAGTCGCATATATTGCACCAGCGGTCGGTGTGCGGGACAGTTAAAGGCGCAACTGCCGCATTCCATGCATACGCCCACGCCTACGCGACGCAGATTTTCAATGTCGTTGGTTTTGGCAAACCGTTCGATCAAGGTGGGCATAAGTGACATGGGACATGCCGCTACACATTTTCCGCAACGAATGCAAGGTCCTTGCGAAAAAGCGGACAGATCGTTTTCTTGGTCAAATAACAAAACGGCATTGGTTTGTTTGACCACGGGAATATGGGTGGTGTATTGTGCCGACCCCATCATGGGACCGCCCATAATGATCTTGTGAGGAGTCGATTTAAGCGAAACGTGAGCAAGCAGATCTTGCACCAGCGTACCCACGGGAACCCAAAAGTTTTTGGGTCTTTTTACTGCCCATCCATCCACCGTGACACGGCGGCGGGTAAGGGGCATACCGGTGTTGATATAGTGTTGCAACACCGCCACCCCCGAAATATTCATGACCGCGCAACCTACCGATGCCGGTAGCGCACCCATGGCAATGCGCCGTCCGGTTGCTACTTGTACCAAAACCTTTTCGGCACCGTGGGGGTAGTGAGAGGGCAGTTTCATCACGCGAATGCGGTTTTGCTCATCTTGCTGTTCACGGGCGATCGCCACCAATTTTTCAATTGCCTTCGGTTTGTTGTTCTCTATACCGATAATAACTTGCTTGACCTGTAGGGTGCGAAGCAACGTTTGGATCCCTTGCATGATCAGCTCGCCGTCTTCCATGCAGGCACGGTAGTCGGAGGTGATGTAGGGTTCGCACTCGGCGGCATTGATGATCAAGGTGTCAATGGGCTGATTTTGATTGGGTTTTAACTTGATATGGGTGGGAAACCCTGCACCGCCCAAGCCGACCAGACCGCAATCTCGTGCGGCTTTGACCAGATCGTCGGCTGTTTCTACCGTAATGGGATGCAGGTTGGGGTCGTCTTGCTGATGTTCATCTACCAAAATGACCACCGTGTCGGTAACACCGCCACCCACACCTGCCATGGGAGTAATGGCTTCCACCACGCCGCTTACACTGCTGTGGACAGGGGCACTGATCGGTGCGTCGCTGTCACCCAGCTTGGTACCTATGTATACTTGGTCGCCCACCGAGACCGTGGGAAGGCAAGGGGCACCAATGTGTTGCCGCAGGGGAATGTATACCCGCTCGGGCAAGGGGATTTTTACCGTTTCTTGTTCGGCGGAAAATTTGTTGTGTACCGGGTGTACACCGCCACGGGCACGGCAAGCGGGTTTTAATAAAATCGGGGATTGGTTTTTGTCTTTTGACATGATTTTAACCTCTCTTTTGGGGAAGTGTCAAATAATTTGCCACACGGCAAAGGGGAGGGTAGGTCAATTTTAACAGCAATCCGGTAACGGTACCGGCAATTATGGCGAACACCAACAGCAAGGGGTAATAGGTAAGTAAGCCCGGCGTGGCGGTGATCACCATAGCAACTGCCAATTGAGCGGTGTTATGGGTAACGGCACCCAAAATTCCGGTGGCGATCAAGGAGACACGTAATCGTACGCATACCCATATAACGGCGGCGGAAAGCAGTCCTCCGCACAGGCTCATGGCAAAAGCGGTCACACCGCGGGTGGACAATACAAACAGGGATTTGACCAGGGCAACACCGAGAGCGGCGGGACCGCCCCAAAAGGTGGCGGTAAACATGACCGCAATGTTGGAAAGGCCTGCCTTGGCGCCCGGCGGCAAAAAAGGAAGGGCCGGTAGCAGACCTTCTAAGAAAGAGAGTACCACCGCGGTGGCGGCAAGCAATCCCAGTAGAGCAACCCTGCCTGCGGGAGAAAATGATGATCGTTTCATGGTGTTACCGTCCTAACCTAATAGGTTGTGGCATCGTAGGTGGGCGTGGTTCCCTCTACGGTGATGGAACAATGAGCGGGTAAGCAGACAATGACCTGTCCTTGCCGAACAATGGCGCCTGTGTTGCGGCAAAGTCCGTCGGGACAATCGGCGGCAACCACAAAAACGGCGTGATCTTTCACCGCAACGTCCAAATGATGACCGTGTCCCGTGACCGAGACGGTGGTATCTTTGTCCAGAGGAAGGGTGTGAACGATCTGATCGTCTACCCGAACGATGGCGGTTTGACCGTTTTCTTGGGCGGTGATCAACCAAATCACCAGGGCGATCAGCAAAATACCAAAAATCAGAAAAAGGTCGAATTTCCTCATAAAAGGAGGGGATGTGGGAGTGGAACTTTTCATAAAAAAACGCTACTCCATTTTACAAAATACCCTTACATTATATAAGAAAACAGAAAAAATGTCAAGTACAGCAGAGAGAATGGGGACTTTTTGACGTAAAATGACCAAAAAAGGCAATTGTTGTCGGATTTGTTCTTGATATTGACAAAAGAGGAGGGGAATATTATAATGCAGATATATGATTTTACACATAGCGGATATAGGAACGAATATTATCTTTTTTAAGAAAAGAGGGAATTTATGAACACCTTGCATTTTAAATATGCGGTAGAAGTAGCCAAAACCGGTTCTATTACCCAGGCGGCCGAAAACCTGTATATGGCACAACCCAACCTGTCAAAGGCGATCAAGGAATTGGAAGAGACCTTGGGGATCACGGTGTTTCGCCGCACGTCAAAAGGAGTGGCTCCCACCGAAAAAGGAGAACAATTTTTGGTGTATGCCAAGCGGATCTTGGCGCAGTTGGAGCGAATGGAGGAATTGCAAAATCCCCAAAATGAGGATTGTCGTAAATTCAGCATTTGTGTACCTGCGGGCAGTTATATTTCTCATGCTATCACCGGGTTTGTGAAGGGCTTGGGGAGCGAAAAAGAACTGGATATTCGGGTAAAGGAAAGCAGTTCTTTGGATACGGTCCACAGCGTTGCCAACGGTGAATTTAACCTGGGGATCGTGCGGATCCCAAGCCATTATGACCATTATTATCAAGCCTATTTCAAGGAAAAAGACCTTACGGGACAACTGATTTGGGAATATGAATATCCGGTGCTTATGTCCAAGCAACACCCGTTGGCACAAGGCGGTCTGACCTATGAACGATTGGGAGAATATATTGAAATTTGTTACGAAGAAATTGCGGTTCCTTACTTGCAGATCGAGGAATTTCAAGGACAAAAGGAATCTCCCCATTACAGGCGGCGGATCCATTTGCAGGAACGAAGCAGTCAGTACAACATGCTGTGCAGTGTGACCGACGCCTATATGTGGGCGCCGCCGGTGCCCAAAGAGGTGCTCAGCCGTTATGATTTGGTACAACGACATTGCCAACGAGAAAACAACGTTTTTCGTGACGTGCTGGTTTATCCCAAGGACTATGAATTGACCCCGTTGGACCGTGAATTTGCCGACGTTTTGTTTGTCACGAAGAATCGGGTCGCCTTTGGTTGATCTTGACAACAGTTTAACGAAAGCCCTAAAATTGCATATTGAAATTTATATACAGGTATGGTATAATCAATATGTCTTATTTCGGCAGGAGAAATTGTTAAAAATATGGACAACTTTTTGAAAGCGAAAGACGGGAAAAGGATGCACTTGTGTATATCTTTGTTCATTTTGGCTCTTCCCACAAAAAATCGAGAAAAAACCCTTTTGGATTTGGCGGTTTGCTTTTGAAAAATATGGGGGATGAGAGGTTGAAGGGGAGCGTGCTTTCGCGACGGGTAGACGCAAAAGGGAAAGTTTGATATTTCTTGCAACAACTTGTGTCGGTACGCCAACAAAATTCTGCCAAAACATATAGAGAAACGTATATAAATATTCGCATTTTATATTTGTATTCCCATTTGGTTTTTGTTACAATCAATCATGGACAAACTTGCGGATTTGCAACGAAGAACTTTTAGACCACAAGGAAAGGTTGAATCATACATGAGCAAAATTACCATCATCGGCAGCGGTAGCGTAGGCTCTACCATTGCCTATACCATGGCGGTTTGCGGAATCGCTTCCGAGATCGTTATGATCGACGTGAACGAAGCAAAATCGTTGGGGGAAGCATTGGACATTCGCCAAGGCACTCCCTTTTGCCCTCCTGTTTCGGTGTATGCCGGCAGTTATCGCGATGCCAAGGATTCCGACATCGTGGTATTGACCTCGGGCATTGCCCGCAAACCCGGTCAATCCCGATTGGATCTGGCGCAAACCAACGTGAACATTACCAAATCCATCATTCCCGAGATCACCAAATATGCCCCCAACGCCATTTATGTGATCGTAAGCAACCCGGTGGATATTCTCACCTATGTGTTCCACAAATGCTCCGATCTGAAAGAAAACCAAATCATCGGTTCGGGCACCATTTTGGATACGGCTCGGTTGCGTTCCCGTATTTCGGAATATTACAGCTTGAACCAACAAAACGTGCACGCCTACGTGTTTGGTGAACATGGGGATTCTTCTTTTGTTCCTTGGTCGGTTGCCAATATTTCCAATATTCCCATTGACGATTTCCAAGGGTTTATTGCCGACAGCAGCAAAGGTCCCTTCCCTCCCTTGGATCATGAACAGATCGAAAATTATATGCGTAAATCCGGTGGTCGCATCATTGAACGTAAAGGGGCAACCTTTTATGCCGTTGCCATTTCGGTTTGCCATATCTGCAAATGCATTCTCAGCGGGATCGACACCACCCTTACCGTTTCGGGTATGATGCATGGAGAATACGGTATCGATGACGTTTGTCTTTCGGTGCTCAATGTTGTAGGTCGCAACGGCATTAGCGGCAAGGTACTTATTCCCTTGACCCCCGAAGAAGAAGTATTGCTTCAAAAATCTGCCGACTGCTTGAAAGAGATTATTGCTCAGTTGGACATTTAATTGCATAGTTTCAGGAGCTTGCGGATTATCCCGAAAACGGGGTACTCCGCTTGACCTGCGTAATAGGGGAGTATTTTTCCCCCAAAAAATTCATAAAAAATCCGTAGAATCGAGGAGAAGATAGAATGGAATATCGTATTGAACATGACTCCATGGGCGAGGTTAAGGTGCCTGCTGACAAATATTGGGCGGCACAAACCCAACGCAGCAGTGAGAACTTCCGCATTGGCGTAGGCAACGAGGTAATGCCCCGTGAGATCACTCACGCCTTCGGCATTCTCAAAAAGGCCGCCGCTATGGCAAACCACCAACTGAAGCCCGAAAAAATGACCGATGCGAAGCTGGCCGCCATTTCCAAGGCTTGTGATGAAGTAATGGCAGGGGAATTAAACGATCATTTCCCCTTGGTGGTATGGCAAACCGGTTCGGGTACCCAATCCAACATGAACGCCAACGAGGTAATTGCCAATCGCGGTAACGAGATCGCAGGGGAGAAGCTGCTTCACCCCAACGACGATATCAATATGAGCCAATCTTCTAACGACACCTTCCCCACCGCCATGCACATTGCCGCGGTAATCGGTATTGAAGATAAGCTGTTCCCCGCAATCGATCTGCTGGTCGACACCTTCAAACGGTTGGAAAAAGAAAACGAAGGAATCGTTAAATCCGGTCGTACCCATTTGCAAGATGCTACCCCCATTTCTTTCACCCAAGAAATCAGCGGCTGGCGCTCTTCTTTGGAAAAAGACAAGAAAATGCTTCAAATTGCTCTGCCCACTTTAAAAGAATTGGCTTTGGGCGGTACTGCCGTTGGTACGGGACTGAACACTCCCAAGGGATTTGACGTGGCGGTTGCCGATGCTGTGAGCAAAATCACCGGCAAAGAATTCGTTACTGCCGAGAACAAATTCCATGCACTTACTTCCAAAGACGAATTGGTATTTGCTCACGGTGCGCTGAAAGCCCTTGCCGCCGATATGATGAAGATCGCCAACGACGTGCGCTGGCTTGCTTCCGGTCCTCGTGACGGCTTGGGAGAAATTTTCATTCCCGAAAATGAACCCGGCTCTTCTATTATGCCCGGTAAGGTAAACCCCACCCAATGCGAAGCCGTAACCATGGTTGCGGTACAAGTTATGGGCAACGACGTGGCAGTTGGCATGGCCGCTTCCCAAGGCAACTTTGAACTGAACGTGTTTATGCCGGTTTGCATTTACAACTTCTTGCAATCGGTTCGTTTGCTTGCCGACTCTATTGTTTCCTTTAACAACAACTGTGCCGTGGGCATTCAGGCCAACAAAGAAAAAATGCACCACAACCTGCACAACTCTCTTATGTTGGTAACGGCGCTCAATCCTTATATCGGATATGAAAATGCCGCCAAAACCGCCAAAAAGGCGTATAAAGAAAACATCTCGTTGAAAGAAGCCTGCGTAGCCCTTGGCTTCCTTACCGAGGAAAAATTTGACGAAGTATTCCATCCGGAACAGATGATTTAACAAGGGAGGAATTTGAAATTATGACTTTTAGTTATTATCCCGGTTGCACCTTGAAAACCAAAGGCAAGGATTTGGAGACCTATGCGATCAAATCTGCCGAGGTTCTGGGCGTAACCATGGAGGAATTAACCGATTGGCAATGTTGCGGTGCCGTGTATCCCATGGCTAAAAATGAAATTGCCACCAAGCTGTCTTCGGTGCGTGCTTTGGTTGCCGCTCGTGACAAGGGTCAGGATTTGCTTACTTTGTGCTCGGCTTGTCACCACGTGATCAAACGGGTCAACAACGATATGGCAAACGACCAAAACGTGCAACTCAAAGCCAACAACTATTTGGCGCTGGACGTTCCCTATACCGGTGAGACCACGGTCGTTCATTACTTGGAAATGCTCCGTGACCGCGTGGGATTTGATGCTTTGAAAAAAGCGGTGGTTAACCCCTTGAAGGGTGTAAAGATCGCGGCTTACTACGGTTGCATGTTGCTTCGTCCTTCCAAAACCATGGCGTTTGACGATGCCGAAAACCCCACCATTATGGAGGATTTCATTAAGGCAATCGGCGCTACCCCTGTGGTGTACCCCTACCGCAACGAATGCTGTGGCGGCTACGTAGCCATGGAAAACAACGCCTATGCCACCAAAAAGTGCAATACTATTTGTACCTCTGCCAAAGAGATGGGTGCCGATATGATCATTACCGCTTGCCCCTTGTGTATGTATAATCTGGATGCCAACACCACCGAGAACAATCTGCCGGTATATTACTTTACCCAACTGCTTGCAAGAGCCTTGGGAGTAGAGGAGGATGCCCAATGAGTCACAACAAAGAAACCTTGCGTGAAATTGTAATTGAAACCGCAGGAATCAATCCGCGCAAATGTATGAAATGCGGCAAATGCTCGGGTGCTTGCCCCGCTTATGATGAAATGGAATATCATCCTCATCAATTCGTATCTATGGTAGAAGCAGGTAAGATCGAAGAGTTGATGAATTCCAAATCCATTTATATGTGCCTTTCCTGCTTTGCTTGTGTAGAACGTTGCCCCCGTGGGGTAGAGCCTGCTTCTTTTATTGAAGCCGCTCGTTTGGCGCTGATTCGTCAATCGGGTAAAAACCACCTGAAAGCCGAAGACGTTCCCGCAAAGCTGAACGATAAACTTCCCCAGCAAGCCATTGTCAGTGCTTTCCGTAAGTACAGTAAGTAAGATAGGATGTGAACAAATTGCAAAGAATCGGTGTATTCGTATGTTGGTGTGGTTCCAACATTGCCGGCACGGTAGACGTACATAAGGTTGCCGAAGCCCTGAAGTCTGAACCCGGCGTTGTTATTTCCACCCAATATCAATATATGTGCTCCGAAGCAGGGCAGACCCTCATTAAAGATGCCATTCGTGACCATAAACTCACGGGGATCGTAGTGTGCTCTTGCTCTCCTCGTATGCACGAGGCCACCTTCCGCAAAACCGCGGCGGCGGCAGGATTAAACCCCTATATGGTAGAAATTGCCAACATTCGGGAACAATGCTCCTGGATTCATAAAGATATGGAAGTAGGTACCGAAAAAGCCATTATCTTGGGTCGTGCGGCAATTGCTAAGGTGCACCTGAACGCTCCCTTGGTAGCAGGCGAAAGCCCCGTTGTGAAACGGGCATTGGTCATCGGCGGCGGTATCGCCGGTATTCAAACCGCTTTGGACATTGCCGATGCCGGCTTCCCGGTGGACATTGTGGAAACCAAACCTACCATCGGCGGTAAAATGGCGCAAATCGACAAAACCTTCCCCACCTTGGACTGTGCCGCTTGTATTTTGACTCCCAAAATGGTGGACGCCGCTCAACATGATAAAATTAACATCTACGCTTACAGCGAGGTTGCCGAGGACAAAGGCTTTGTGGGGAACTTCTCGGTGAAAATTAAACAAAAGGCTCGTATGGTGGACACCACCAAATGTACCGGTTGCGGCTTGTGCGTAGAAAAATGCCCCATGAAAAAAGTGCCCAACGAATTCAACTTGGGTATGGATAAACGGTCGGCCATTTACATTCCCTTTGCCCAAGCGGTACCCAAGGTTGCCACCATTGACCCCACCGCTTGCATTAAAATGAAAACCGGCAAATGCGGCTTGTGCGCCACCGTTTGCGAAGCAGGTGCTATCGATTATGCCCAACAAGATTCCTTTATCGAGGAAAAATACGGCGCAATCGTAGTAGCCACCGGCTATAATCCCATTAACTTAGACAAATACGACGAATTTGCCTATAACCAATCTCCCGACGTTATTACTTCTTTGGAATTTGAACGTCTGACCAATGCCGCAGGTCCTACCGCAGGGAAATTGCTCCGTCCTTCCGACGGCAAACACCCCCACACCTTGGTGTTTGTGCAATGCGTAGGCTCTCGTTGCGACGTTGCCAACGAAAAAGGCAAATCCTACTGCTCAAAAATCTGCTGTATGTATACCGCCAAGCACGCCATGCTGTGCCGTGAAAAATATCCCGATACCGACGTGTACGTATTTTACATTGACGTGCGTACGCCGGGGAAAAACTTCGACGAGTTTTATCGCCGTGCGGTAGAAGAATACGGTGTGCATTACATTAAGGGTATGGTGGGCAAGGTTGCCCCTCAAGCAGACGGTACCTTGCTGGTGCAAGGTTCTGACTTGATCGAGGGCGAACAACTGAAAATCAAGGCCGATCTGGTGGTGCTTGCCGCCGCCATTGAGCCGGACAAATCTGCCCGTCCTTTGGCTACCATGCTCACTGCCAGTATGGATACCAACGACTTCTTTACCGAAGCGCACCCCAAACTGCGTCCGGTAGAAAGCCCCACCGCAGGTGTATTCCTGTCGGGTTGCTGCCAAGGACCCAAAGATATTCCCGAAACCGTATCCCAAGCCTCCGGTGCCGCCGCCAAGGTTATTGGCTTGCTGGTGAAAGACAGCCTTACCTGCAACCCCTGCGTTGCCCAGTCCAA
>JAZRFL010000069.1:0-3355 GCA_045661365.1 Acutalibacteraceae bacterium
CTTTCGACGGTAAATCGTCGCGTGAATTCGGCGTTTACATTACCGGAACCGGCGTTTTCAATTCGCCCGAACGCGACGTTGAAATGATAAGCATTCCGGCGCGTAACGGAGAATATGCGCTTGACAAAGGGCATTTCAACAACATTGAAGTAACATACGACTGCGGGATCGTGGCGGACACAGACGCGGACTTCGCCGAAGCAATAAGCGACTTCCGGAACTGGCTTTGTTCGCGTCAGGGCTATTGCAGACTTGAAGACGAATATAACCCGGACGAATACCGCATGGGCTTGTTCCGCGAAGTTGTCGAAGTAGAACATGAGGGTTTGAGAACCGGCGAATTCGAAATAACATTCGACTGCAAACCGCAGCGCTGGCTGACGAGTGGCGAAACGGCTGTCACAGTAGCGGACGGAGGCACAATTGATAATCCAACATTGTTTGGTAGTAGTCCGCTGCTTGAGTTGTATGGGTACGGAAGTGTTGATGTTGATGGGCAGACCGTAACGCTGAACAATGATGTTCTTGGGGAAATTATAATTCTTAACGCTGGTAAATCAAACGCAATACCAGCAACAATAGGAATACCGCAAGACAACATTGACAAACTGAACAATGGCGACGCTATCACTATTGAGCAAGTGAAAATTGTTCTTTCAGGAACAATAAAAGCAAATTGGACAGTTTCTTCGTTCACAATTAACAGTTATTCGGGCATTGAATTTGAGGCAAATACAAAAGGCACGTCAAGAACGATAACTTTCAACAATTTATCATTTGCAAAAGGCACTTCGTCAACAATAAGTGGAACGCTTGACTTGTCATTTAATTATACTACGTCATACGGAACGACAGGAACGCAGAGCATAACAACGGCTCCGTCGGTTGCATATGACGGAAACAGAACGCTAACTATTTCCTATAATTCTTCAATGGGAAATCCTTATACAGTCAGCGACAAGTATGTTCGTATTGTTTATGGTGTTTATGGCGATTCTACAAAGACATTGTTAGGGAATCCGTCATACATTGATTGCGATATAGGCGAGGCTTATATGATTTCAAGCGGTGACATTACTCCGCTGAATAACCTTGTCATTCTTCCGTCAGACTTGCCTACATTGAAGCCGGGAACAAACACAATAAACTACGACAACACATTCACGAAAGTTGACATTGTACCGAGGTGGTGGCGAGTATGATTCCAATTCTTTATGACAAAGACGAAACGGGATTTTCCTCAAATGGTCTTGGGCGGTTGCGTGACTGTATCAGTTGTGTTGTAACCGAAGAACGAAACGGAATATACGAATGCGACTTTGAATATCCTATTGACGGAATCAATTACGACAGAATCGAACTTGGCAAAATCATTGCCGTTGAACATGACGAATCGGGCGACGTTCAGCCGTTCGATATTGTCGGTTATAGCAGACCGATCAACGGAGTTGTAACATTCCATTGCGTCCATATCAGTTATAGGCAAACGGCATTGACCGCAGTCGGTACGAATATAAATTCACTTGCCGACGCTTTTACAATGCTTGGAACGGCGCAGCCGTCAAACCCTTTTACCTATTGGACGGACAAAACAAGTTCGGGTTTCATGGCAGCCGCTGACGGTGTTCCGCATTCAGTACGGACAATGCTTGGCGGCATGGAGGGTTCCGTTCTTGATACTTACGGCGGCGAATACGAATGGGATAAATGGACGGTTAAGTTATGGGCAAGTCGTGGTGAATTAAAAAACTTCACGATTCGGTACGGCCTTAACCTTGCCGACTATCAGGAAGAAGTGGATTATAGCGACACTTATAATTCAGTCATTCCGTTTTGGAAAGGGCAGAACAACAAGGGCAAGGAAGTCATAGTCATAGGCGATATTCAAACCGCTTCAGCGCCAACATTCAACGGATCAGGTCGGTGTATTCCGCTTGACGTTACTGACAAGTTTGAGAGCAAACCAACAAAGGCACAAGTTGAAGCGGAGGGGTTGTCCTATATCAATTCAAACCAAACATGGCTTCCGTCACAGACACTCAAGGTTGATTTTGTACGCATAACCGATTCGCCTGAATATGCACAATTCGCAGACTTACAGACTTGCCGTTTATGCGATTCTGTCAACGTAGTTTTTCCACAGTACCAAACCGCAGGAACATTCAAAATTGTGAAGACCGAATACGATGTTTTGCAAGAGCGTTACTTGACCATTGAATTAGGCACACTTGCGGTCACACTTTCCGAAGCGTTGGGCATTAACCAGGAGGCAGCGAACAGACTTTCAAGCGGTGGAGGCACACCTGTTGAATTGGCCGACATCGTGGCAGAGGAACACACCTTCAGTTATTCATCCATATCAAGCGGAGGCAACACAGGCACACAAACAGCAAGTTTCACCAAATCGGGATACTTTCCTATCGGTGTAATCGGCTTCAGAACAGGTGCGTCATCGGCTGCACCAATTAGATTCCAACTGACATCAAGAACAAGCGGTGCGTGTACGTTGTCATACGTATTGAGAGGCCTCGCAGCCACATCAGCAGGAAGTGGCTATGTTGATATATTGTGGATTAAGGAGAGTTAACAACATGAACACATTCATTAAGGCTTCGCTCATTCGAGCAATAAGAACGATTTGTCAGACAGCCGTTGCCGTAATTGGTACGGCTTTTGTTTTGGCAGACGTTAACTGGTGGGCGGTCGTTTCCGCTTCACTTCTTGCCGGTATTCTTTCGATACTGACAAGCGTAGCGACCGGACTTCCTGAAGTGGAATACGAACAACACTTATACATGAGCGCAGACGAACCCGACGACGCAGAGGTAAACGACAATGAGTAACGCAAGTCAACTGCTTGAGATCGCAAAGAAACACCTCGGTCAGGGCGGTGCGGTGTTCCGCAAGTACTGCGGTTTGCCGTCGGGCGCTGCTTGGTGCAATGCGTTCGTAACGTACGTTTTCCATGAGGGCAACGAAAGTAAACTTTACTGCAACGGAACGAAGCAGACTTATTGCCCGAACTCGATCAAGTGGTGCAAAAAGAACCTTGCACAAGTACCGCTTTACCTGGCATTGCCGTGCGACGTGATTTATTTCGACTGGGAACGAAACGGCGTACCGAACCACATCGGCTTCGTAAGGGCGAAGCGTGATACTTCGAGCATATACACGATCGAGGGCAACACGTCAAATAAAGTAATGAACAAAACACGGCCGGCGAAATACGTTCAGGCCGTTTTTAGACCGCATTTCAAGCCGTCTTACACGCTTGGAAAACTGACGGTCGACGGTAACTTCGGTTACGGTTCTATTGCCGGAATGCAGAAACTTGTCGGTGCGACCGTTGACGGCG
>JAZRFL010000070.1:0-2462 GCA_045661365.1 Acutalibacteraceae bacterium
TTTTACGCTTTGGATTTTCCTGAATTACAGGTGGATCTAGACCGCTCTTATATTGACCGCTATACCGACGAAGGGATTTTTACGGTTCACAAGCCCGCTGACCGTATACGAATTTTAGATTTTGTGGATTGGTACAGGGGATGCATGACCGACTACGTGTCTTTTTGGATGAATACCGCTAAAAAGTATTTTCCGAACACGCGTCTGCTTTTGTGTACAGGGGGCGAAGCCCAACCTTGCCACGGCTCGGAATTTGCCGCTCAAAGCAAAGCCTGCGCCAAAGTAGGAGGCGGAGTACGCATTACCAATGAGGACTCGCAATTTGAAAAGAATTTTTGCATCACCAACTGGGTAGGCTCGGCTTGCGCCTATTACGGTGCCGAATTTTCCTTTGAGCCTGCGGGCGCAGTAACCGAGCGAGGAGTGGTATGCCGCATTTACAACGCTTCTGCCATTGGTGCCGACGGACTGCATTTTTACGTCGGCAACGTGATCGACGGCGGCGAGCGGCAACAAAACTTTTCCCGTGATCTTCATCATTTTACCAATTTACCGATCAAGCGGGAGCTGGCTTTGTTTTATCCCGACACGGCAATCATGTTCCGTCCCGAAGCCAGAGGCGAAATGATTGCTTCCTTTTCGGCCATGCGGGATTTTGGTGACTACGCTTACGTAGACGACCTGACCATACAAGACGGCATTTTGTCTACTGTAAAAGCGGTGGTACTCACCGTGGGCGGACATTACCGTACCGCCACCTTGAAAAAACTGCTTGGTTTTGTGAAAAACGGCGGGTTGGTGATCGGGGTAGGTATCACCGAGCTTTGGGGAATTGAAGACCAAATCAATTACCGTGACCTGTTGTTTGCCAACGAGGGAGAAAAAACGTTCAGCAAAGGCAAAACCTTGTGGGTCCCATATACTCTGTACGAACAACACACCGACCATCAGATCACCGACTTGATCTTCGCTCCCATGGCAACCTTCCTTGTCCAAGAGGGGATGGAAGTGGTGGACGGCAAACGAGACCGTTTTTACGTCTCCCACAAAGGAGACGGCTACTTGCTCATGAACTACGGCGCCGACCCCATCATCCGTACCTTATATACAAAACAGGGAGACCTCCCCGTTACCATAGACCCTGCAACCATACAATTTTTGAAAGGATAAATGATCTATGAAACCGTTTTATCTGCAACCCGCCGACATTTTATTACCCAAAAAGGGATTTGAAAAATGGTCGGTGGTAGCCTGTGACCAATTTACCTCGCAACCCGAATATTGGCAACAAGTAGAGGAATTTGTGGGTGACGCTCCCTCTACCTTGCGCATCACCCTGCCGGAAGCTTATTTGGAAGACCGTAAAGAAGAGCGGATCGCCGCCGTGAACCAAACCATGGAAGATTATATGGCAAACGGTGTGTTTGAAGAACACAAAAATGCCATGATCCTGGTACATCGCACCACCGTAAGCGGTACGCGCAAGGGCTTGGTGGGAATCATTGATCTGGAAGAATATGACTACCGCAAAGGAAGCCATGCCTTAATTCGGGCTACCGAAGAAACCGTGTTGGAACGGATCCCTCCCCGTGTACAAATTCGCAAAGACGCTTCATTAGAGTTGCCCCACGTACTGCTTATGATGGACGACCCCCAAGGGGGTGTCATTGGCTGTGTAGAGGAACAGCTCGGCTCTCTTGAAACCGCCTACGATTTTGAATTGATGCAAAACGGCGGTCACCTGACCGGGTATTTCATTCCCGAAGCCTTGCAACAAAAAGTGCAGGGTGCCCTTGCCGATCTGTTGGCAGGACAAGACGATCCCATGATGTTTGTGGTGGGCGACGGTAACCATTCACTTGCCACCGCCAAAGAATGCGCCTCATTAAACCACAGTCCCGCCGCCCGCTATGCTTTGGTAGAAGTGGTCAACATCCACGATCCTTCCATTCAATTTGAGCCAATTTATCGGGTACTGTTTAACGTAAACAAAACCCATTTGCTCGCTTACTTGCAAGAAAAAGTGGGTGCGGTCAATGGAGAAGGTCATCCCTATACTGTCGTAGATGCCGCAGGCGAATCCACCCTGTGGCTCAGCAAAACCGCCGAATTGCCGGTAGGTACCCTGCAACCGGTGTTGGATGCTTACCTAAAAGAAAACCCCACCGTAAAAATTGACTATATTCATGGTGACGATACGGTGCGTGCCTTGTGCAAAGAGGAAAACACCCTTGGCTTTATTTTCGAAGGTATGACCAAAGAGCAACTGTTCCCTGCTGTCAGCGCCGACGGTTCTCTGCCTCGCAAGACCTTTTCCATGGGTCACGCCGAAGAAAAGCGGTACAATACCGAAGCCAGAAAGATCAAATAATTCTCGAAAATTTCTCTATACATGAAATAAAGCTATGTCAAACAACTGTTTGTCATAGCTTTTTTTGCTAAGAATCAATTTCCAGCCACAT
>JAZRFL010000071.1:0-11615 GCA_045661365.1 Acutalibacteraceae bacterium
AGAAAGAATGCGTTCCCCTTCAAAGGTGAAGGTGGTGTAGTTAAACAAGAAGGAACTGACCGGTTTAAATACCAGACAAATATTTTGTACTCCCGACAAGGGTTGATTCAGTTGCAGGGTTTGTTCCTCGTATTTTGCCCAATCGCCGGTGGGAGTAAAGTCCAACACACCCAGTAGCGTACCGTTTTCCCCATCAAGCCGCAGTTCCATGGTGCCGCCTTGAGAGTGCTCGTTGTTAATGGCGCCTGCCTTGATCTTAAAGGTAAAGTTTCGGGCGGTTTCGCCAAAGTCCAATCCGGTATACAAAGCATAGGTGTTCGGCCCGGTCCAAGCCATGTGGTCGCCTTCAATTTCGGCGGTGGCATCGGTGTAGGATTTCCCGTCGATAACCGAGGTGGCATCTACAATTTTGCCACCCACACCCGAGCGGAGGAAGGTTAACTGATCGTAGTTCATCAAAAATCCGTTGCTGACCACAGGTTGGAACACCAGACAAATATCCTCAAAGCCTTGCAATCCCTGGTCGCTGTGCAGAGAGGTGGTGAACCATTGATAATTGCCCCATCCGGTATCGGAGGTGGGAGTAAATTCCAGACTACCCAGCAACTCGCCGTTTTGGTCGTTCCGACGGATCTGCAAAGTACCACCTTGAGACACTTCGTTGCGAATGGCGGCGGCGCGGATTTTAAAGAGATAATCTTTTCCGCCTGCGCCAAAGTCGATGCCGCTGTAAATGGCATAGGTGCCGGGGGTGGTATACGCCACGTGGTCGTTTTCCACCTTTACCGTACCCTCGGCAAATTCTACCCCATTGATCATTTCGTCAAACTGAATCACGGGATACATCCGTTCTTTGATGACCAAACTCATTTGTTGCGTGGTGGACCACCAAAGGAAGCGGAGCACGTCGTCGGTGGCATCGGACACGTCCCCTTTATAGGTGATCTTCACCGAATAGAAGGAGCCCCCTTCCAGCCCCATGGTAATGACACGCAGAGCGCAACCTGCGGTGGGGGTGAACTGTTGAGATTCCACCGCCGAAATGTCGGTGCCGTAGTCGGTTACCACTTTGCCGTCGATTTCAATGATCAGATCGTCGGGATTGCCCGTATATTCGAACAGCAACTGATATTTTTGGCTGTATTTGGGCAAAATGCGTCCTTGCAGATCCAAGGTGTAAGCGCCGGTTACGTTGTCGGCAGGCAGATTGTCTTTGTTAAAGCGCAGGTTGACACTTTCGGTTTTGGGCAGGGACGTGGTTTGACCGTCCACAGTCAGACGGGTGGTAAGCCCCGTACCGTTGGCCACCACTTCCTTTTGGGGAGGTTCGTATTCTGCTACGGGTTGCAACAGTTTTTCTTTGGTTACCCCTTGGAATTTGTCCATGGTTGCCGACAAATCCAACACCGCTCCTTCGGTCACCGTAAAGGTGCTACCCAGAGTAATGGTTTGGGCATCGGCGGTTTGAACCCCTGCGGGGGAAGCAATCACCTTGTTGATGGTAATGGGTTGTTCTCCGTTTTCGTAGAAGGTTTTGATGATCTTATAAGTAAACGAACCGCTGGTTTTGTTGTAGTTCACGGTTGCCCAATATTTGGGATAGTAAAGGGTAACGGTCAGGTTATCACTAACGCCTACCCCTTCACTTGCCAAGCAAGAGGGTCCCAAGGTCAAGGTATGATTGGGAGCATCTACGCTGGCGCCTGCCAACACGTCACCGATCATCCAGCTAACGGGAGCGGTCATATAGGTAATATAAGCGCGGGACCACAAACTACGAGTCCAGGTGTAGCCCAATCGCAGGTCTACCAAAGAGGTATGTTCCAAAATTTCCAAACCGTCTTCCAAATACCCTGCTTGAATGGCTGCCATGCCGCCATAGCTTTCCAGGTAGAAAGGCCAACAGTTGGAGCTGAGCCAATCCAACCCTTGCTCGGTACGGATGTTATAAACCTTCGGTGCCATGTAATCGTTGGTTTGTTGCACCGAGGTTTGCAGGAAGGTCTTCATGTGGGAAACGAATTGGTCAAAGGGAATCACGTCCCCTTGTCCGTTCATACGGCTGATGAACTGCCCTGCCATAGCCCCCGAGAACATAATGGCGCTTTCTACGGTGCCGCTTTGACCGTTGGAAGAAAGGAATTCCCCGTTACTGCCGTAGGCATAAAACGCATCGTAGCCAAGGTCGGCTGACCAGGCTTTGTAGTAGAGGTTCACATCGTCGAAGGCTTCCTTGTATTCGGCGGCATAGGCTGCGGCTTGGTCGGATTCGCCCATCAAAGTTGCCCAACGTTGTGCCAAATCCAGCATGTGCAGCCACACAGTACCCGAATAGACCATCACTTGGGGATGGGAATAATCGTCATAGGTGGTGTTGTAAGAAGGAATGTGCGTGCCTGCAGGACAACGTGCTTGCAGGAATTTCATGGACTGCTTCATCACCGAATAATATTGTTGCAAATAGGTGACGTCGGCGGTTTGCCGATAGTGATTCCACATTTGCATCATCCAGGTGCCGGAGTTGTCGATCATACTGCCGGCAGGGGTGGGATTGTCTTTGTTTTCATAGTCAGACATTCCGTAATAGTAGTGAATGTCAAAGTGTTGAATCTCGCCGTTTGACCCTGTTACGTTGGCAAACTGACGGTTTTCGGTCAAGTTTAATTGAGGGAATAATTTTTCATATACAGGGTAAGAACTCATCTTTTGGTCCATGGTGCCGCCGTAGCCGCCCATTTCCCCCTCTAAGGTAGAGAAATTGCCCCGTTTGTTCAGTACACCGCAACTATACAGGGTGTAACCGCTGTTGATTTGTTTGAATTGCAACCACTTGGGCATGGAACTGTTGAGAATGGGATCTTGCCATTCCCGAATACCTGCTCTTTGGGCATCCCGAATGCCGATGGCATAGGAAGTCATGGCTTCAATGGTAGAAAAAGAATTATGATAATATTTATTGAAATCACAGGTAGAGAACCGATGCATGTTGGCGTATTGTGCTTCGGTAATTTCAGGAGCAAACCAAGAAACCATCAATTTTACGGTTACCGATTGTCCGGCAGGTACGCTGGCAGATACCGCAACCGCACTGCCGTTGGTGGTGGTACGGCTACCGTTGGTGGGAGCAGACAAGGCCACTTCCCCTGCATCGTAAGCATTCAATCGACCCGAAGAAGTATAAGAAGACAAAGCGTTGCTACTAGCAACGTTAAAATTCTTTAAAATGGTAACGTCGGTGGCGGCAGTATCTTCTGCCAAAATCATAAAGGCATTGTTGTAGTTTTGGAAGGTAGCACGTTCGGGTAACAATTGTCCTTTGGCATATTGCATAACACCGGTATAGGTCGTGCCGCCGTTTGAAACCTGTACCCCTTTGGCATAGGTTTGGGGAGTGGGCATATCATACCAATCTTCTGATTCACCGTTTAAGTCGGACAAGGTCGCTTTATCCGAATCCCGCATACCTCGACCGATCAAGTCACCCCAAGTCAGTATGGTGGACATGGTTTTGGCCGAGCTACCGTCATTTTTTAATACGACGTCGTAATACACTACGGGTAAAGAACTGTCTTTTACGTTGTGAGCAGTCAATCCCGAATAGGCGGAAAAGCCCATATCGGCAGTACCGGAATGGCTGTTTTTAAAGTCGATGTTCATATAAGGCCACAAGCCGGTATAATAACTGTCGGTGTAACCTTTCATGCCGTAGGTGGTGTCGTTATCCCGTTGCAAACGGGTGGCGGTTTTACCGTCCCACACCCCTACCAAAAAGCCGTTTGGTTTGTCAGCAAAGGATTTGTGAATATTATTCACACAGTTGCGGGTAACCTTCCCCGTGGGGTCAATTTCATAATACCCAACCCCAATACCGCCTAAGGCGACCCCCGAAGGGCCACTCAAGTTTTTCAAATACATATAATCCAACTCCTCTGCCGTATTGCTTGCGGTTGCCGTAATGGGAAGAGCCACTCCCACAACCGACAAAAGCAAAACCAGCACTAAAATCATAGATATACTTCGTTTCATTTTCATGGTGATTCCCCCTTTGTTATATTATAGGATTTATGCCCTTGACAAGGCAAGACATTGGTTGTATCATTATAGACAAAAGTTAAGATATTGGAGGCGGCTTTATGCAATACGAAGCCAACGCTTCGCACCTGAACCGCTTGATTCGCGCCGAGCGGGTGCAAGGCATGACCTTTGGTCGCCATTTGCATTATAGCTTTGAGTTTTTTTACGTTTGCAAAGGAAGTATTTCCTGCACGGTCAACGACTTTGCGTATGAAGTGGGCGAGGGAGAGGCAGTTTTGGTTTTTCCCAATCAATCCCATAGTTACCACACGCCCGAATTTTCGGATGCCATTATGTTGATCTTCGACCCCATATATATCAACGAATTTTATAAATTGATTCGGGACAAAGAATTTGTGCATCCCGTATTTCGCCCCAATGAGCCACGGTTATTTTCTCTGCCCGCTCCCAAAGACGTGTTTTCGTGGAAAAGTATGTTGTACGCCCTGTGTGCCCAAGCCAATGAACAATGTGTGTTGCAACCGTCTTCTCATAAAAACAACCATTTGATTGAGCAGGTGATCGAATACATTAGCCAAAATCTTGACGGCACCTTGCGAATGGAGCAATTGGCCGAAAAATTGGGGTACAGTTACCATTATCTTTCCAACTGTATTAAGGACAATTTCGGTATGAATTTTTGTACGCTGGTCAATCATTATCGAGTGGATTTAGCAGCCACATTACTGCGCACCACCGACCTGACCATTACCGAAGTAGCGGCCAAAAGCGGTTTCTCTACCATTCGCAGTTTTAACCGTGCCTTTAAAAGTTTGCAAGGGATTACCCCCAGCGAATTTGCCGGCAAAAGCAAATAATTTAAATTAAGTTATCTCAAAAGGTCAAATTCGAATGATTTTTTACATAAAAAAGTATGTTTTTCATCTTTCTTAACCCATTGAATTGTGATATAATACCCAAAAAGGAGTGATTACATGAAACCGTTTCTTTCGTTATTATTATGCTTTGCCCTGATTGGGGTTTCGGTGATTCCCGGCCATGCGGCGGAGAGCGATCCCGTTTATGGTATGTCTGCCGATACGTTTATTGCTTCGGATGATACGGAACTACCTTATCGGTTTCATATCCCTTCTGCCACCCCGCCCGAAAAAGGATTTCCCGTGCTGATTCACTTACACGGTCTCAACGAAGGGGGATTTGACAACGAATCTCAGCTCTCGGTAGGTATGGAACTGATCCATTCCGTGTTAAGTCAAAAAAGCGACGAGGCCATTGTGATCGTTCCCCAAGCCGGTACGAAATGGGTGGATTGCCAGCCTTCGGTGGGTACCTATTCGGTAGACGGTTTGCCTGTCAACCCGTATCTGTCGGCGGTGATGGAATTGTTGGAGCAGTTTAAAAAAGACTATGCGATCGATGCGACACGTATTTATGTGTCTGGCATTTCCATGGGTGGCTATGGCACTTGGGATTTGCTTGCCCGATATCCAAATACCTTTGCGGCGGCAATTCCTGTTTGCGGCGGCGGTGATCCCACCAAGGCGCATCTTATGACCGACGTGGCCATTCGTACCTTTCACAGTTCCGATGATCCCATAGTACCGGTGCAAGGCACTCGTGCCATGGTAGAGGCAATAAACGATGCCGGTGGCAACGTTATTTATCAGGAATACACCAATTTAAGCCACAGTTGTTGGACCACCGCCTTGCGTAGCGTCAGCTTAATGGCATGGATGTTTAGGCAAAGTCGCACCACCCAAACACCCGACACACCCCCGTCTGCCCCCACCTACAACTTGGGCGACGTGGATCAAAATGGTGTGGTGTCCGCTGCCGATGCGTTGGAGGTTTTGAAATCTGTGGTGGGTAAAATAACCCTCACCGACCACCAATCCCTTGTCGCTGACACCGATCGAAACGGTGTGGTGTCTGCCGCCGATGCACTGATCATTTTACAAGTTGTGGTAGGAAAAATCCCTCCATTCAACCAATAAATCCAGGTAATATAAAAGGAAGATCGATTATGAAAATTATTGTTTGCAACTCTTATGAAGAAATGTCCGCCGCCGCAGGCAAGTTGTACGTTGACCTGCTTACCGAAAAGCCCGATGCGGTGCTGGGTTTTGCTACCGGTAGTACGCCGTTGGGTCTGTATGGTTTTTTGGCGGAACAAAACAAAGCAGGGGTGATTGATTTTAAAGACGTCACCACCTTTAACTTGGACGAATATTATCCCATGGACCCCGCCCATGACCAAAGTTATCGCTATTTTATGAACAAAAATTTGTTCGACAACATTAACATTGACAAAGCCAACACCTTTGTGCCGGACGGCACCGCCAAGGACGTGGAAACCGTAGGTGCGGCTTACGATGCCGCGATCGATGCTAAGGGTGGCATTGACCTGCAACTGTTAGGGGTTGGCCGCAACGGTCACATTGGCTTTAACGAACCGGACACCGCGTTGGTGGCGGGCACGCACGTGACCGATTTGACCGACGATACCATTGATGCCAATGCCCGTTTCTTTGAAAAGAAAGAAGACGTGCCGACCAAAGCGGTTACCATGGGTATGGGCACCATTATGAAAGCCCGTCAAATCGTATGTATTATTTCGGGCGTCAACAAAAACGCCGTTATCAAAGCCTTGCAAAACGACACCGTTACCACCGATTGCCCCGCCACCTTCTTGAAACTGCATCCCAATGTAACTATTTTGTGTGACAAAGAGGCTTTTGAAGGATGACCATTTACAAAAACGCCGTTATTAACGGCACCGTCACCGACTTTGGTGTAGAAAACGGATTGTTTGCCTTTTTTGGCAAAACCGAGCAAGAAGGCATTGACCTGCAAGGACAAGAGGTTATACCCGGTCTTATTGACATTCACTCTCACGGGTGCATGGGTTTTGACGTGATGGACGGCAACGAACATTTAGACGAAATGAGCCGTTTTTACCTGCAAAACGGGGTTACCGCTTGGTACCCCACCACCATGTCGATGGCAAAAGAGGTGATTGAACGGGTCACCGCCACTCTGCCCGAAACCACGGGTGCCAAAGCCTTGGGGTATCATTTGGAAGGACCGCTCATCAACCCCGCTTACAAGGGTGCGCAGGCCGAAGATGCCATCCTCGCCGCTCGGTTTTCCCATCTGTCCGACTACCATCATTTGGGACTGATCACCCTCGCCCCTGAGTTGGAGGGCGCGTTGCAAGCCATCAAAGAATCGGCCATTCCCGTGTTTTTGGGGCACACCGCCGCCGATTACGATTTGGCTTTCCGGGCTTTTGAAGCAGGCGCTGTGGGACTGACCCACACCTTTAACGCCATGAAGCCTCTCCACCACCGCAATCCCGGTCCCGTGGGGGCGGCGCTCACAAAGGATGCTTACGTACAGGTCATTTGCGACGGATTCCACCTGCATCCCGCCGTGGTGATGATGCTGTATAAAGCCTTTGGTCCACAGCGGATGATCCTCATCAGCGACTCCATGCGCGCCACGGGGCTGACCGACGGTCAGTATGATTTAGGTGGTCAAACGGTGTTTGTAAAAGAGGGCACCGCCCGTCTTGCCGACGGAACCATCGCAGGCTCTACCGCGACCCTGCTTACCTGCGTTAAGCAAGCCATCCGATTCGGGATCCCCAAAGAAGATGCCGTCCAAATGGCCAGCACCACTCCCGCCACCGTGATGGGACTGCCAAAGGGCAAGCTTGCCGCAGGCTACGACGCTGACTTTGTAGTGATGGACGATTCTCTCAACCCCCTTGCCACCTGTGTGGAAGGCAATTTTCATTCCCTATAAACCTCAAACACGATGGTTTCACAAGAAATCATCGTGTATTTATTTGTTTGCCAAACTCCTTGCAAAATTCGACAAATTATGCTACTATGAAGATGATCAAACATTCCTCTGATACTTCTGTTTGGTGAAAAGCGGCAAATCGGATATTTGTGTCATCTGCGTCCCCACAAAAACAAAATGAAAGGAATGTTACCCATGAACGAACAAATCAATGAGCAAAAACTAAACCCTTCGGAAAACCAAGCCCTTGACAAAATGAGTCATGGCTTAAAAGAAATCTGGAAGATTATCCTGTTTTGTTGCGTTGGTTGGATCCTCGTTATCATCGGTTTCAAAACAACCCCGCTTCTTTCCCTGGCAGGCGCCTTGATCATTTCCGTTCCTTCTGTGATTGCAGTGAGACGGTATGGCTTCAAAAACATCTTTAATTACGACTACCAAATTGTCACCACCTATGCCGACGGACACAAAACCTACGATCCTGACCTAGGCGGCAAATTGGGTATGCTGGTGCTCCAACTGTTCTTAACCATTTTGATCGGTGTAGTGGTCACTCCCATCCGATACATCGCTTACTGCATCCAATTTATGGCCAACTGCAAAAAGCTCGGCTGGACTCCCGAATTCAAGCTGGGAATTTGGTTCCCTACCGCCGTTGGTGCCGGCGTATTTGTATTGGGATTGATCTTGATGTCGATCCTGTAATCCAACGGCTTGTCGGCACAAATATCCTGTATTTCAAAGAACGATTTGCCCACCTAAGGCCCACCGCCGACAAGCGGTGGGCTTTTGGTATCTATAGCGATTCCTTCGGAAGTGAAAAAACCATCGTTTTTTGTGCAATTTGCTGTTTTTTATTTCAATTCATCCTTTCCCCTCTTGATTTTTTAGCAATATATTATATAATATGGGTATAATTTATCATACGGAGAATTTTATCTTATCGGAGGTTCGTATATGGATTACCGCTTATCTTCATCCGAAGCCAGAGAATTGATCTTGCAAAAGCTTTCTCACTACTTCGGTGTCACCCCCGCTGAAGCCACCAACGAGCATTATTACAAAGCGATCGTGTTGATCGTAAAAGAAATGTTGCAAAAGGGTCGCACCGATTTTATGGGTCGCGCCGCCGCCCAAGATGCCAAGCAGGTGTATTATCTTTGCATGGAGTTTTTGATGGGTCGCTCGCTGAAAAACAATCTTTCCAACTTGGGGTTGATCCAACCCTTTGAGCAAGCATTGGCAGATTTTGACATTAAATTGGAAAAGATCTTTGACCAAGAGCCGGATGCCGGGTTGGGCAACGGCGGTCTGGGTCGTTTGGCGGCTTGCTATTTGGATGGACTGGCTACCGACGGTTACCCTGCTATGGGGTATTCTATTTGTTATGAATACGGTATTTTCCGTCAAAAACTCATCGACGGTTGGCAAACCGAGTTGCCCGACTTTTGGCTTCCCGGTGGCGAGGTATGGTTTATTGACCACCCCGAACAAGCCATTGAAGTTCGTTTTGACGGCTATGTGCGAGATTGGTGGGACGGTCACCATCACCACGTAGAACACGAAAACTATGCACCTATTAAAGCCATTCCCCACGACCTGATGGTTGCAGGGCAAGACGGCAAAGGAGTGTCGGTTTTACGGCTTTGGAGTGCCGAAGCTCCCGGTTTAGACATGAAACTGTTTAACGACGGGGACTATATGCGCGCTATGCAACAAAATGCTATGGCTACTGTAATCAGCCAAGTGCTTTACCCTGCCGACAACCACTATGAAGGTAAATCTTTGCGCCTTCGTCAACAATACTTTTTGGTATCGGCTTCGGTGCAAGACATTGTTCGTGACCACCTGCAACGGTACGGCACGTTAGACAACCTGCCCGAAAAAGCCGCCATTCACACCAACGACACCCACCCCGTATTGGCAATTCCCGAATTGATGCGTATTTTGTGGGACGAATGCGGTTACACTTGGGACGACGCTTGGGATATTGTCACCCGCACCATTGCCTACACCAACCACACGGTTATGCGTGAGGCTTTGGAATGCTGGCCCATGGACTTGTTTAAAGAACGTCTACCCCGTATTTTCCAAATCGTTACCGAAATTGACAACCGTCATCGTGCCCAAGTTTGGAACGAAACCTACGACGCGGGTCTTGTGGAACGCACCGCTATTTTGGCCGACGGTGTGGTGCGCATGGCAAACATGGCAGTAGCCGCTTGCCACAGCGTAAACGGGGTTTCTCAATTGCACAGCGAAATCTTAAAAGACAGCGTATTTGCCGACTTTTATCGCTTGACCCCTCAAAAATTCAAAAACGTAACCAACGGTATTGCTCATCGTCGCTGGCTCAACCAAGCCAACCCCGAACTGGCGGCTATGATTACCGATTTGATTGGCAACGATTATATTTACAATGCCGACAAGCTGGAAGAATTGATGAAATACGCCGACGATGCCACGGTACAAGAAACCTTCCACAAAATCAAACAAAACAACAAAGCCCGTTTGGCAAAATACATCAGCCGTCACGGTGGTGGCGACTGCAATTTGGAATCCATTTTCGATATCCAAATCAAACGGTTACACGAATACAAACGGCAACATCTTAACGTGTTGCATATCATTGACGATTATCTGTTTATCAAAAACAATCCCAATGCCGAATTTACCCCCAAAACCTATATTTTCGGGGCAAAAGCCGCACCGGGGTATTTCCTTGCCAAACAAATTATTCAATTGATTTGCACCTTGGCTAAGCACATTGAAAACGACCCCGCGGTAAAAGACAAACTGAAAATCGTGTATATGGAAGACTACCGCGTAACCTTGGCAGAATTGTTGGTACCCGCCGCCAACGTGAGCGAACAAATTTCGTTGGCAGGTACCGAAGCTTCGGGTACCGGCAACATGAAACTCATGCTCAACGGTGCGGTTACCTTGGGTACCGAAGACGGTGCCAACGTGGAAATTCACGAGGCTGTGGGCGACGACAATATTGTAATTTTTGGTATGAGCACCCCCGAAGCGGCGGAACTCAAATCTCGTTACAATCCCACCCAATACTACTACAACAATCCTCGTATTCGTCAAGCCATTGACTTTATCAGCGCAGGCATTGACGGGCACTATTTCCCCGACGTGGTCAACTCTTTGCTTCATCGTGACCCCTACATGGTATTGGCTGACTTTGAAAGCTACTGCCGTGCACAAGAAAAAGTAAGCGAATTGTACCAAAAACCCGCTGTATGGAATCGCATGGCAATTACCAATACCGCCATGTCGGGACGATTTGCCGCTGACCGCGCGGTAGAAGATTACGCCAGAGATATTTGGCATTGTACCGCGGTTAAATAACCCATGAAAACCCCTTATTTTTCACGAGATCCCCGCTACAAAACCCCTTTTGGGGCGGTAAAAGCGGGGACTCCCGTTAGTTTTAAGCTGTATTTGCCTTTGGATTGCAGTCGTGCTTGGCTGATTTATCACAAAGACGGCAAATCAGAAATATGGCAAGACGTATGGCGCACCCAAACGGGCGACCAAAACGGCTGGTGGTGGGAGTGCATTATTACCCCTGCCGAAGCGGGACTGTATTTTTATCATTTTTATTTCGACACCCCCTACGGACACAATCCGTTGACCTGCGGGCAAGGGGGAGCGGGCATTTTAAATGCCGACGGTCCGGACTGGCAGTTGACGGTATACGGTGCCGACTACACAACGCCCGATTGGATGAAAGGCGGTATTATGTACCAAATTTTCCCCGA
>JAZRFL010000072.1:0-32124 GCA_045661365.1 Acutalibacteraceae bacterium
TGGCGATTGCCAGGGATTTTGGCGTGCCTGTCGCCGATATTCAATATGCGGTATCGACGCTCAAGCCAACGGAGCATCGGTTAGAGGTCAAGCCCTTTACCGGTGGTGCCACCATGATCGACGATGCGTACAACGCAAACCCCGAGGGTTGCTTGGAAGCGGTCAACGTGCTGGGGCGATTTGAAAACAAAAAGAAAATTATTGTTACCCCCGGATTGGTGGAATTGGGTGACAAAGAAGCACAATACAACTTTGATTTGGGTGTGCGAGCGGGTCAAGTGTGCGATCAAATCGTATTGGTTGGCTTAAATCGCAGTAAGCCCATTGCCGACGGCGTTCGTTCTACCGACTTTTGTGAAGAGAATCTGCATGTCGTAGCATCGTTTAAAGATGCCATGGCGTTGTTGACTCCCACGCTGGATCAAAATTGCGTGGTGTTGTTGGAAAACGATTTACCCGATAATTATTTGTACTAAATAAGGAGTGCTTGTATTATGAAATGGAATTTAGGCGTATTTTTCGGTGGTGCCTCGGTAGAACATGAGGTATCGGTCATTTCTGCGTTGCAGGCGATTACCAATATGAAGGGCGATGCCTACGAAATTCACGGCATTTATATTACCAAAGACGGTCGCTTTTTTACCGGTGAGGGAGTAAAGGATATTAAAAATTATAAGGACATTCCTGCTTTGCTTCAAAACAGCACCCAAGTAACTTTGGTTAAAGACGGCGGTCAGGTCAAATTGGTGGAGCTTCGCCCCAAACGCTTCCGTAAGCCTTTGGAACAAGTGATTGATTTTGCCTTCCCCATTGTGCACGGTACCAACTGTGAAGACGGTTCGTTGCAAGGGTATTTTGAGGTGTTGGGACTACCTTACGCAGGGTGTGACGTGGTGTCCTCTGCCGTAGGGATGGACAAGGTGTTGTTTAAACAGGTTATGCAACAAAACGGGTTGCCCGTGGTGGACGGTGTTGCTTTTTATGCCAGAGAATTTGCCGTTTCACCCGACACAATCATTGAACAAATCGAAGCCTTGGGTTACCCTGTGATCGTAAAGCCCGCCAATTTAGGCAGCAGCGTGGGGATCGCCAAAGCCGATAATCGTACAGCATTGATCGAAAAAATCAATCTTGCCGCATCTTTTGCTCCCAAGTTGTTGGTAGAAAAAGCCGTAACCGAATTGCGTGAGATCAACTGCTCGGTGGTGGGGGATGCCGCCAACTGCAAAGCGTCGGTGTGTGAAGAACCGGTTATGAGCGACGAGATCCTCTCTTACAGCGACAAATATCAACGGGGTAGCGGCAAATCCAAAAGCAGCGGTATGGCCAGCTTGGATCGCATGATCCATGCCCCTATCTGCGAGGAAAAACGAGATGAGATCTGTACCCTTTCTTGCAAGGTTTTCAAAGCCCTTGGTTGCAACGGCGTGGTACGCATCGACTATTTAATGGATACCGACGACAATGACAAAGTATATGTCAATGAAATTAACACCATTCCCGGTTCGTTGGCGTTTTATTTATGGGAAGCCGCAGGAGTGAAATATCCTGATTTGCTGGAGGAAGTGATTGCTTGCGGTCGTAAACGGCAACGGGAAAAGGAACAACTTATGTTTACTTATGACACCAATATTTTGGAAGGTGGCTCCTTCGGTGCGAAAGGAAGCAAGAAGTAATGAATCAGCAAAATCGTAAAGATCGCTTGCTGGCGGAGTATGAGCGAGCGTTTGGTTTGGCCACCAAGCTTCGTTGGTTTTCTGCTCCCGGACGAGTGGAGCTTTGCGGGAATCATACCGATCATCAGGGTGGGCAAGTGGTTGCGCTTGCCATAGATTTAGATATTTTGGGTGTCGCAACACCCCGTACCGATCGTACGGTTCGCTTGTTTTCAATCGGTGCCACTCCCTGTACGGTGTGTTTGGACGGCGATTGTCCGCCAAAGGGTACGTCAGATGCTCTTATTTGGGGCGTGGCAAAATGGCTTGATGATAAAGGGTACAAAACAGGCGGATTTGATTGTGTGACCCATTCCACCATCCCGTTTGGGGCGGGCCTTTCTTCCTCCGCAGCATTTGAAAACTTTGTGGCAACGGTGTTTAGCGGTTTGTATCATAACAATTCCATTTCACCGGTGGACAAAGCTTTGGCGGGACAATGGGCAGAAAACACCTGCTTTGGTAAGCCTTGCGGATTAATGGACCAGTTAGCATCTTGTCTTGGTAACGTGTCATTTATGGATTTTTCCGATTCCAACTGTCCTAAAACCCAAACGGTGTCCATGCCTTTGGACGAGATCAATCGTGTGCTTTGCGTGGTCAAAACAGGGGGCAGTCATGCTGATCTGACCCATCATTATGCCGCTATTCCGACCGAAATGAAAGCGGTTGCCGCTTATTTCGGCAAAACGGTATTGTCTCAAATCACCAAGCAAATGATCGTGGACGATCTGCCGCAACTGCGGCAAACGGTGGGCGATCGTGCGGTGTTGCGTTCTCTTAACTACTTTGATGAGTGTGAACGTTCCCGTTGTGTGGTGACTGCATTACAAGAGAATCGTGTTTCCGATATTTTACCCTTGTTGACCCGATCGGGTGTGGGTTCACAGACCTTGTTGCAAAACGTAAGCAATCCGGAAGATACCGCTTTTGACGGTGTCGGCATGGCATTGTATCTCAGTCGACAGATCTGTCCGTCGGGAACCTATCGCGTCCATGGTGGCGGCTTTGGAGGAACCATGTTGGGATTTGTTCCCACAGGGGAATTTGAAGGATATAAACAGCGCATGGAAGCGATTTTCGGTGACGATACCTGCATTGCATTACAGGTTCGTTCCCATGGCGGAATTGAACTGTAAATCAAATGAAAAGTCTGTAAAACCTTGTGTTTTACAGACTTTTTTTGTTAGAACCAAGAATCCAGCGAAAGGCTTTCTCTGTGGTGCAGTTCATTGAGTTTGTTCATGCATAAAACAACGCTGGGAATAAACTCATCGGGATGATGATCAGCCAAAGCGGTCAAGCAAATAAGATGATCGTCAATTTCGTCCAAAACGTCTTGGTGGGTATACATCATCAAAATCTTGCGTTTTTGCGACCATGTTTGTTCAACGATCGACAACTGAAGCTTGGCTTGTTGCCAATTCCCGCGTTCCGCTAAAACAATACAGGTCTGCAATTGCTGTTTGACCAAGTGGACTGTATGGTCTACGTAAAGAACGCCTGCCAGACAAACACCAGCGATCACCAATACCAAGACAAGAGAAATGATCAAACTTTTCATGAACGCTCCTTTCGTATAACGGTATAGTTTCCGCTACGGTCAGCAGTCATAATAAAAACGTCTTCCACAGACGTTTTTTCTTTTTTTAAAATGCGATGCAATTCTCGGTCGCTCATTTCACACAATTCCATGGACATAGGATGCACACGACCGTCACCAATGACCACGCAGGGCAATCCGGTGTCGGGTGTCACTTGATTGACCATTTGTGCGGTGGCAGTTGTGGCTTTGGCTGTTGGCAAAACGCTCAGCTTTCCGTCGGTCTCTACCAAACAGTAGGAAATATCTTCCAATTTAAAATATCCCTTTTGTCGCAAACTGTTGGTTAGGTCTTCGACACTCAAACGAAGCTTGGCCATGGTACTTTGTTGCAGTTTTCCGTCTCGAATTACAATGGCAGGAGAGCCGTCAATTGCTTTGCGTAACGCAGGCCATTTTAGGGTAACGTAGGAAAGCAGAATTTCCAGAATAACCAGGGTAAATATGGCAATAATACCACTGATTGTAGGACGGCTAAGATCTTGAATGGGTGCGGCGGCGCATTCGGAAATCAAAATGGTTATGACCAATTCTTCCGGTTGCAATTCTCCGATTTGTCGCTTTCCCATGAGCCGTAATGAAAGTATAACGGTTAAAAATAATATAACGGTACGAATCAATGTAACAACCATGTTTTTCACCTTCCACCGTTATTTTGTGAGAAAAACGTGTGTTTTTCCATGGTGTTTTTTTCCATCGTAAGGAGGTATCATACATTGCAAATGGGGTTGTTTGAATCATTGGAGCAAAACATGGCGGTAATTGGCAGAGATTATCATCATAGTAGTGATCTAAATAAACGGGAGCTCAAGCTGTGCGGGCATCGGTTTATTTGTTTGACCCTGGAAAATATGGTGCATAAGCAGATTTTAAACGATATGCTGTTAAAGCGGCTGGTGAAAGAGGATTTACCCAAAAATAAGGAACGATGCTTTTTGTTGATTCAATACGGCATTAGTACGGCATCGGAGCAAAAAGAGATTACAACCTTTGAGGAGGTCTATAGCCTGTTGGCATCGGGATTTGCTGTGTTACTTATGGACGGCATTCCTCGTGCATTGGCATTTGGCTTTCAAGGCTTTCCTTCCCGTACGGTACAACCGCCTGAAAATGAAGTGATGGAGCGGGCATCGCAAGAGGCCTTTATCGACGTGCTAAAGCTCAACGTTCCCTTGTTACGCCGTCGGCTGAAAACGCCGAATTTTTCGGTGGACGTGATGGAGGTGGGAAAGCAATCCAAAACCCAGGTGGCGGTTTGCTACTTGCAAGGGGTCGCATCCCCCAAAATTGTGGGTCAAGTGAAAAAACGCTTAAAAAACGTTTCTATGGACACCGTCTTGGAATCGGGCTTTTTGCAACCTTTTTTAGAAGCAAATTCTCGTTCACTCTTTCCTTCGGTGGGAGCGACCGAACGCCCCGACACGGTGTGTGCCAAATTGACCGAAGGACGTGTTGCGGTGCTGGTAGACGGTTCTCCCTTTTGTTTGATTACCCCATTTTTGTTTACCGAACATTTTCAAAGTATGGACGACTATACCATGAACCCGATCTTCGCCTCCTTTATTCGTATATTGAAATACCTTTCTTTTTTTCTTGCTATGATGTTACCGGGATTTTACGTTGCCATAGGGGAGCATAATCCGGAGGTATTTCCCTCGGCTATCTTTTTTAAGGTGGTAGACGCTGAGGTGACCACACCTTTTTCCTTATTGTGGGAGGCTTTGATCATTCATACCATTTACGAAATTATGCGCGAAGCGGGTCTGCGGTTGCCAAAATCCATTGGTCATGCGGTGAGTATTGTGGGGGCATTGGTCATTGGCGAAGCAGCTGTGACGGCAGGGCTGATCGGCGCCCCCATGATCATTGTGGTGGCAGTAACGGCATTGGCTTCTTATGTGATTCCTTCGCTGTATTATCCTACTGCTATTTTGCGATTTGCGTTTATCATTGTGGGGGGATTGTCCGGCTTGTTTGGCGTGGTGTTGTTGTTTGCGGCGGTTTTGACTGAAATTGCCTCTCTGAATGCTATGGGGGTACCGATTTTGGCGCCCATTTCCCCCTTTGATCCGTCCGCCATGCGCGATACGGTGGTACGGGTCGGGTGGAAAACCTTGGCGAAACGTACCGCCAAAATACAAAACCTGCACGGTGCCGAGGAGGAAAAGCAATGACCAAAATCCCCAAAATCGGTGCATGGCAACTGTTTTTTCTTATTTTGTTGTCTCGTATTGTCTTGACCTTGACTTATAGTATCAGTTCCGGCGGACATACGGTCACAAATGCCGATTGGTTGGCCGCATTGTTTATGCCTGTGGTGCTATTGCTTATTGCGATCCCGACAGGGGCGTTTTTAAAGGTTTCCAAAAGACAAGATATTTGTGGGTTTGCCCATATGATCCACCCTGCTGTTGGGTATACCGTTTCGGTGCTGTATGGTGCTTTGTTTTTGGTTTTGGCATATACCCCGATTGCACGATTTTCTTTTTTTGTTCTGTCGGCTATGCAACCCGAACAAGGAAACTGGTTTTTCCCCGTTTTGATTTTTCTTCCCGTGTGCTTTGCGGCGGTCAAAGGCGTGCAGGCGATCGTGCGAACCGGCGCTGTGTTTGCGGTAGTCAGTATCGTTGCTGTGGGATTTATTATTGTTGCGTTGGTTCCTCGTTTTGATTCACTAAATATCTATTCGCCGTTGTACGACGGTTGGCATGAAGTCGGGCGGTCACTTATGCTTATGTTGTCAAATTCATTGGAGCTTAGCATGATTTTGATGTTGGCACCTATGGTAAAGGGAAATATAAAACGAACCTATTTGTTCTATGCGTTTTTGGCTCCTGTTGTTTTGTTTGGGGTTCTGTTTACAGTGGTAGCGGTGTTGGGAGAATATGCCAATTTGCAGTTGTTTCCGTTTTATTCGGTGGCAGGGATCGCTCGGGTAGGGGAATTGACCAACTTGTCAGCGTTGGAAGCGTCGGTTTGGATCGTTGGTGTATATGTAAAATCGGCAATGTATCTTTATTTGTGTGGTCAGTGCTTCAGTTGTCTGATTCCCGCAAGGTACCGTACGCTTTCTCTTTGCGGGTTTACGGTAATCGGGATTGTAGCCGCCGCTTTGAGTTCCGAAACCGTAAAAAAGGCGCAACTGAATTTTTCCGTTTCGGGCACCTTGGTGATAATTGGCGTATTTTTGTTGGCGATCCCGTTATTGCTGGTATTGATCGGAAAGGTAAAAAAGAAGGTGTAGCATGAAAAGGGTATGGTGTATTGTTCTTTGTTTGGGATTAACGCTGTCGTTGTGCGGGTGTGATACCGAACCACTCAAAGAAAAACTCATCGTAGAAGGGGTGGCAGTGGATTTTTCCGACCAACGGTATCGTGTGACCTTGCAGGTGTATTCCCCTTTGGCAGGCAGTTCAGGAAAAAGCGAATACCAATTGTTTTCCGCAAGTGGAGATACGGTGTATGAAGCGTTACGATTGATTGATGAAAATACAGGCAAACGCTCCTACTATTCTGACACCAAAGTGGTCGTGTTTTCATACGAAAGCTTAAAAAACGGTGCGTGGAACGGATTGGAATATTTCATTCGAAGCAGCGAAATGAGTACCAACGTTTGCATGGCTGTTTCCATGGGAAAAGCGGACGAGATGTTTTATATAGAAAAAGAAGGGGTCAATATGCCGGCGCAAGTGCTGTCCAATTTGTTGCATTACGGCAAGTCGGATGCAACACCCTTCAGCGGAGAGCTAATGACCGTGGGAGCTCGTTTGCTGGGGCAAGACGGTGACGTGTCGTTGCCTATTTTGCAAACCGTTGAATCCAACCAAAAACAATATCCCAAATTAAACGGGGTACTGTGTTTTCGCGAGCAGAAGCCACACTATGCCATGAGTGAACGGCACAAGTGGGTCTACAATTGGTTGCAAGAGTATTACGATGATCGCGCGTTTGTTTTTACATTTATGGAAACGCCCCATACGTTAAATATGAAAAATGCGAAGGCGACGATTCGTGCGACCATTGAACAGGGAAATCCGGTTTTTCACGTTTTTTTGTCGTTGGAATGCGACGTTATGGAGACCGGCACCCCAAAAGGAATTGTTTTGGAGCAAGTGGATCGGTTTGAACAGACATTGGAGCAAGAAATTGAGCAGTTGGTGACCGAAACGGTAGAGCGGGTGTTTTTAACAGAAAAATGTGACGTATTTAACTTTGCCAGAACCTTGCGTAAACAACAACCAACCTATTATAAAAAACTAAATCATTGGCGAAACATTATAGACTCTTGCCGTGTTACCTGCGACGTGCAGGCAATCGTTACCCGTGCGGGACAGGGAACGGTAGAATAAAAAAAGCCTTAGTTGGGCGGGGATTCCTTACGGAATACGGCTCAACTAAGGCTTTAATAAATGATTATGAGTTTTTGGTTTTGGTATAACTGTAAATGTTTTGTGTATATTCGGTGCCACATTTTCCCATGGGAGAAAATGCCATGGTGTATAGGTCGGTTGCTAGGTTTTCCAAACGGAACAACCGTTTTCCCTCGGCAGGGAGATCGGCTACGTCCGAAGAACGTAGGATCAAGGGGATCTTTGCGGTTTGCCGCATTACACGCAAAACATCATTGCCCTTTTGATTTTGTCCCAATACCCGAATATAAGCAGGTGTCAAAGCTTGATCCCCCGCCGTTATGCCGATTGCGGCACACAACAAAATGCGGCGAATGCGAGCCAGGGGATACCGCTTGGTTTTGACAGCGGTGTAAATCCCTTCAAAGCTGTCGTAATGGCGAATGGCCTCGTACAGGCGATTTTCCAACCCTTCGCTAACACCTGCGATTCGGGCTAAATACCCGGGGTCTACCATACGCAACCGCGACAACAGGGCGGTATTTAGTTGTTTTATATGAATCGGTGCTTGCCCTTCTTTTTTGCGCTCGGCAAAAATAGACATGGTTTCATTTGGGGCAAAGGACAGAGCGGTTTCGGGGGCTTCGCACAACAATTTTCGCAACTGTGAAGCCGAACAAATCGTATCGGAACCAAGGGTGCTGTCGTGGGCGGCACCGTCGCGCAAGATCGTTTCCGGCTTGGTGTGAGAATACCGTCGCCGCAAAGCAAGCAAATATTCTACCCCCAAAAGGTTGTTGGGGGACGCTAAAATTTCAGCTTCTTTGAGATATCCGTTTTCTGCCAAAGCGGCAGTACGTGCCGCCGCGACCGGAGCATCGCCCAAATCGATCAAGTGGCGGGATTCCAAAGATTCAATTGCCATGGCAGTATCCATAAGGGCGCGAATATCACCGCATTCACTGCCGAAATGCAGCTCGTCAATGCACCCGGTTGCTACCAAGGTTTCAACCGCACCCTTGGCAAAAACCGAGGCATTGCCCAACGCATAGGCAACAGGCAACTCGATTACCAAATCGGCACCGTTTGCCAAGGCACAGCGTGTGCGTGCCAGCTTGTCCATAATGGCACAATCACCCCGTTGGGTAAAATTCCCCGACATAATGCAAACGACGTGGGTGGCACCGTTGTTCCTTGCGGCTTGTATTTGATATGCGTGACCATTGTGAAAGGGATTGTATTCTGCAATGATTCCTGTGATCTTCATAAATCAAGGATTCCCCCTTGCTTTTTTTGTGGGATTCATGTATACTGTTATTATATCGAAAACCACAAAAAAATGCAAGACCAATCCCCATTTGTTTTGAAAGGAAGCGAGTTTATGTTATCCCTTTTACGATTTCTTACAGTCAACCCTTTGACCGGTGACAATTCCGACACCGGCTTGATCATTGGCTTAATTATTGGTGGTGTTTGTGTGTTGGCGGTAGTAGCCATGTCGGTATTACCCAAATTGACTCGCAAGTCTCAACCGGAAGAAACCGAATCGCAAATCGAGGAAATCACCGAAGACGAATAGTTGCTTGAGGCAGTTCATTTTGGGCTGCCTTTTTTTGAAGGGAGTATTACCTATGTCAAGACCCTATGACCTTAAAATCAATTTGCTATCTCAGCCCTATGGCGTACCTGCCGACCAAATGACCTTTTCATTTTTTATGGAAAATGAAGGGGAGGGTACCCTGTTGCAAGCAGTGCGTGTGTCGGTCGCCGCAAGCCTGTCGGCTTGGGAAAAGCAAGACTATTTGTTTGACAGCGGTTTTTTTGCCGCCGACAACAACTGTGGCATTTCGGTAGACGGTTTGTCTCAAGTCTTGAACGACGATCAATTGTACGTTTGTGCCATTCAGACCCAAACCAACTATGGGGAAAGTGAATGGTCTGCTCCTTTGTATTTTTCCACAGCACCCAAGGCATGGAACCCTTGCGGCGTTTGGGCGGCTACGCCTTGCGATTTTTGCTTTTTGCGAAAAGAGGTTTCCTTGGCTGAACTGCCTGTAAAAGCATTGTTGCAGGTAACGGCCCGTTCTCCCGAGCCCATTCGCCAATATGTATACCACGTCACCTGCAACGGAGAATTTGTTGGCTTGGGACCTGCTCGTTACGGTAAGCAGGGGGAACAGATCGAACTGTACTATGAAACCATTGACATTACGCATGCATTACAAGAGGGCGTTAATTGTTTGGGCTTTGCTTGTTATACCACAAGCGATCATTTGTTTGCCGCTCGCCTTACGGTGTTTGATGCCGCAGGTCAAAAGACGGTTGTATTTGACAACGCATCTTCCTTTGAGGGAATGAATGCTACCGAGGTGTTTCGACCGGAGCAATCCATTGGTACCAATTACTTTTTTGCCCATGCGGAAAATATAGACGGACAACGGTTCCCTTACGGTTGGGATTCTCCTGCCTACAAGGGGGAATTTGCTCCCGTTGCCGATAAAGGTGATTTGTTGGACGAAAGTATGGTGTTGAAACCGTATCCCGCTCCCATTGTAAAACGGGATCAAATGTCGGCTCAACGGTACGAAATCCAAGAAGACGGTAGCCTGTTGGTAGACTTGGGAAAAGAAATTATTGGTGGTATTGCTCTTACTGCTGACCTTGCCCAAGCTTGCGATGTAACGTTGCGCTTTGGGGAAGAATTAACCCCCGAAGGCCGCGTGAAATACGCCATGCGTACCACCAACGTGTACGAGGAGCATTGGCATTTGGCGGCAGGGAAACACACCTTGTCCGAAATCGGCATGAAAACCTTCCGTTATATAGAAATCGTTGGCTGCCCTCCCGAGGCCGATATCACGGTTGTGGGCAATGCTTATTGTACGGAATTTGACCAAAATGCCGCTTACTTTACCTCTTCCAGTGAACTACTTAACACCATATATGATCTTTGCCAATATACCATAAAGGCGACCAACCAAAACCTGTATGTCGACTCGCAATCCCGCGAGCGGTGTGCTTATGAGGGAGACGTGTTGATCAACATGCTGACTGCCGCAGGGGTGCAGGATTGCCATGCTCTTTCTCGTTGGAGTATCGACTATTTGCTGACCCACCGCACCTGGCCGGCAGAATACGTGCTGTATTGCATATTAATGGCACGGGCCGACTATGAATATACCGGTGACGCTACCCTGTTACAGCAATGTTACCAATTGTTTAAACAAAATTTGTATTGGCAGCATTATGATCCGCAGGTGGGATTGGTACGTAACATTACTATGGCAGGCAATGTGATGGACGCAGTTTTGGTAGACTGGCCCATGAGCGAACGCGACGGCTACGAATATAATCGTGCCATATATAATACGGTGCTGAATAGTGTACATTACCGTGCCCTTGCCGATCTTGCTTATCTTGCCAACGTGTTGGGTATACAAGAAGATGCCGAACATTATCAACAATTGGCAGATACCTTGAAAACGGCCATGATCGAGAAATTATACGACGAACAGCGTGGCTGCTTTGTGGACGGCTTGACCGACCAAGGAGAACCTTTGATCCATGCGGCACAACATGCAACCGCTTTTGCTTTGTATGCAGGCGTTTATGATTCCGTGGTTATGCAACAGGCCATGGCAAAGTATCTTGCCGATCAGGGCGAAATCCGCATGAGTGTGTATGGCGCTCATTTCTTGCTGGAGGGTTTGTATCAAGCCGCCGTGGGTGCTGCCGCCAACAAATTGTTGCTTAGCGATGACGTTTCTGAGGGAGCACGTACTTGGGCATATATGTTAGATAAATTAGATGCTACCGTTACCACCGAAGCATGGAACGTGATTAATAAACCAAACATGACTTGGTCTCATCCTTGGGGCTCGGCGGCCGGTGCGGCAATTGTACGAGGGGTGTTTGGTATAAGACCCTTGGAACCCGGATTTAAGGAATTTTCAGTAGATCTTCAAACCGAAGGGTTGCGATACGGCGCAATCAAAGCTCCTACGGTCAAAGGCCCGATTACCGTTTCCTTTAACACCACCGAAGAAAATTGTGCCATGTCGGTTAATTTGACCGTACCCGCCAACGCGTTGGCACGTTTGAGTATACCTGCTCCCACGGAGCACACGGTAACCGTCAACGGAAAAGCCATAGAAGCGATCTGTCAAAACGGGCGCTATGGTTGCTGTCTGGGTAGCGGTCAATGGTTGGTTGAGATCAAATAAAGGTTTTACAAAGAAAAAACGTTTTAAAACGCAGGAATCCTTTGTGGATTGCTGCGTTTTTGGCTTGTTTCCCATTCGAATCGCAAGCATTTTAAGGTGCGAAGCAGTTTTAAGATACAGATTTTTCTTTTAAACAAAATAATAAAAATCATGTAATACTCGCGTATTACAGGATTTTTTCATACAGGCTAAAGGGAAAAGATGCTCTTAAAACCGATTTTTCCTTGCAGAGTGCTGCCCTTACAGGCGTGTTCTTTTTATCGGTCATGTTGGGGAACAATGAGAATGTGTGGATTTCTCGTTTTATCAAGCCGTGCAAGATAGTTCAATACGTTGGCTTGATCGGTGGCAATGCATCCTGCAGTGTAGCTATTGCCTATATGAAAGAAGATGGCAGAACCGGCATTTTTTACCCCTTCGGAATTATAATCGATCACAAAGCCGTACTCGTATTCTTTAAAATCGATCATATGTTCGGCACTGTTCCACTCGGTCGGGTCGGTGGTGGTGACGTATTGATTATAATAGTCCGATTCGGGATCGTCTACCCAGTAGCTTTCTTCGGTGATCGCCAAACAGTCCAACCCTGTTGGGGGAGGTGTGGCGGGAATGTGAAATCCGTGACCGATGCCAAATAAACCGGCAGGGGTGAATCGATCACCCTCCCGTTTGCTTTGGCTCACGCCGTTTTTTCCCACAAAGCCCGAGCAGGCAAGAGACGGTTCTTCTACCCAAAGTTGGTCGACCAATTGATAAAACCGAATAGAGGCATTTTGTTGCTCAGCCGTTACAACGATCAGTTGTTGACAGTCGGCATCGGTCAACGCTTGGTAGGTATAACCGTTTTGCGTTAAGGAACGAGTCAATTCATCGGGTTGTGTCAGGGACGGTGGGGGGGAGTCCACGTCGGTTTTCGTTTCTGCGTCGGTTGGCGTGTTAACCGAAACCATGGAAGAAGGAGTAGGAGTGGTTGGTTGAGGTGCGGCGGTGCATCCGATCAAGCTTGTCAGCAACACCCCAACACATATAATAGAAAGAAATTTTTGTTTCATAAAAGTAATCGTTAGGCAATGATCTCAATGTGTGGCTGATTGCTGTAATCCAACAAAGAAAGAATATGGATCAGGTCGGTATGAGCAATATCAATACAACCTGCGGTGGCGTATAGGGATGAGGTTTTGCCGCAAATAGTGATAGCAGAGCCTTTGCCGGGAACAACGTTTTGGTTGGTAATTCCGTCACCATTGTGTTCAATATAGATGCAGAAATCGGTATTGCCGCTGATAATGGTTTCTCCCAAAGTATCATAATGCGTACCGCTAGGCAAAGATTGAATGTTTTGTATGGTGTTGTAGTAAGTCGAAGCAGTATCGTCAACCACACAGGTTTGTTTGGTTACGGTAATATAAGGCCAAGCGGAATTGACAGGACGGGTTTCGGCAAGAATGACCCCCAATTTAAAAGTACCGGCAGGGGTGATCCCTTTTCCTTCGCCATAGTTGTAGCCGATCCCGTTTTTCCCAACCGTGGCACTGCAAGTATATTTGAGTTGCCATGAACCGCTTTCAAAATTCATGAGTTGCATGGTGGCGGTGGACTTTCCGGTAGCAGTTACCACTAGCTTTTGGGAGTAACCGTAGGGATTGGGAGATTTTCCCAAGGAAATGACAAATGTCAAAGAAGTGTTGGGTTGCAACTCGGTACCACCTAAGTGGTTTTGACTGACCACGTAATTTTCCGGTACGGTTTCGTTATGAGCGTATTCGAAAATCACTTGGTATTTTCCTGCAAAATATTGTTCCACCTCTGTCTTCGACCAGCCGCTGCAGGCCGGCATTAATTCTTTTTGTGCAGGAACTGCTACACTCGCAACAGATTGCGTGTCAAAAGAAACGTCATCGTTACTATGATCATCGGAGTCAAAAGCACGTTTTTTTTGCTTGTCGCAAGCAGTTAAGGTTAAAATAAGGATCAAGGAACAGAAAACCAGAAGAAATCGTTTCATGGAATACCCCTCCGTACTTAATTTTTTATAATGATAGCATAAATCGAAAACAATTGCAAGAACTATGTCGAGTCGTGTTTCTCATCCCTTCCGGCGCATAAAAAAACTGCAATACCCAAATGGGTACGAAACAACACCAAAAATCTTGTGCGCCTTCGGCTTCAAGATTTTGAAGGGATTCTCCACTCAATGCGAAAACAGTCCCCCGGACTGTTTTCTGATCAAAAGTTATTGCTCGTTCCACTCGCCAACTTTTGAATTTCGTTTCTCATCCCTTCCGGCACATAAAAAAACTGTAATACCCAAATGGGTATTGCAGTTTTTGGCGCGCCAGAAGGGATTCGAACCCCTGACCTTTTGGTTCGTAGCCAAACACTCTATCCGGCTGAGCTACTGGCGCAAAGCACATCTTTTGGATGCCAAAGTATAATAGCACATCTTTTTGTAAAAATCAAGTGTTTTTTTCAAAAAAATGAAAAATCTTTTTTGAAGCCGAATTCAAAGCAATTTACTGTTGCAAAAAAAAGAAAAAAAGAGTATAATAACGCTAATGATTTTCATGTTTCTTGTGTGTTTAGGAGGGAACGATATGCAAAATGAAAAGACCCTAAACGGCCAACAAATGTTGCAAGCGCGGTTACGGGCAAAATTGGGGAATCCCGATGCCAAAAAAATCGCTTCCCGTAAAAAATGGTTTTACATTTTTTCGGTGTATTCTTTTATTTTGTATTTTATGCATGAGGTAATGTTCAGCATTATGTTTTTACCTCAAATGTATTTTCAAGGGACGCAGGTGGAAAAAGAATTTTTCACCACAAACTTTTTTGTGGTACAGATCATGATCGTATGCTCCCTTGCGGCTTTTGTATCTATGATTTGCAAGCGGGAACGGTTGGGCGCTTGGTTGCAAACCGTCGCAGGCCTTGCCGCTTTGATCAATATGCTGCAAATTTTGTTCGGTGAATATATCAACAACAGTTATATGTTTGTGGCTTATTTCATTGCTTGGATCGGTTCATTGGTTGCTTTTTCGATTCTTTTAATGTTTTTAAAACAAGACCGTCAGTTAAAAGAAGCGATTCAAAAAGAGTACGAAAAAATTTATAAGCGGTATCGCACCGAGGATGATACACTGTTTACCGAAGACCAATTGGAAATGATTTTGGTTGCTTATGAAACTGCCATGAAACAAGGAATCGCCGTCCCAAAAACCTTAGAAGAGGTCGAACAAATGACCTGTCAAGAAAAGGACGGGGAATAACATGGCAACGGAGTATTGGGATATTTTGGACAAAAACGGTCGCGTTACCGGTCAACGTGTTAAACGCGAGCAATTCAACCGTTTTCGTCCCGGTCAGTATCATTTGGTGGTACATATTTGGATCAAAAATTCCAAAGGGGAATATTTAATTCAAAAACGAAGTGAAAATCGTCTTCCCATGCCGGGTGAATGGGCGGCTACCGGTGGATCGGTGTTGTCCGGTGAAGAATCCCGTACCGCCGCCATGCGAGAATTAGGCGAGGAATTGGGGATTCGTGTATTGGAAAATGAGATTCATTACATTGCACGATTGACACGTAAAAATTCTTTTGTAGACATTTGGAGCGTGGGCGTTGACGTGGACGCAGACAGCTTGCAATTGCAGACCGAAGAAGTGCAAGCAGTCAAATGGGTTACGCAAGAAGAATTGAAAAAAATGATTGCAGAGAAGCAATTTCATGATTACGGAAAGGCCTATTTTGAAAAGGTGTTTTCCATTTAAGGCAGTCAATAGGAGGAACTTAAATGGCCAAAACAGTATGTATTTTAACCAGTGTGCACAGTCCCAAGGATGTGCGAATTTATCAAAAACAAGCCAAGAGTTTAAAACGGGCAGGGTATGACGTAGTGCTTGTGAATCCCTCTCTTACCGAAATCGATGAAATGGGAATTCGTTTTGTTAGCGCTGATATTCCCGCCATGGGTCGAATCAAACGGATTTTGACTGCACCGAAATTGGTGTATCGTGTTGCCAAAGAAGTGAAGGCAGATATCTACCATTTTCATGACCCGGAACTTATGGGCATTGGGAAAAAACTCAGCCGAGATGCCTTGGTGATTTTTGATTCTCACGAAGATACACCCGGTCAGATTTTGGGGAAAGATTATATTCCCAAGCCGTTGCGAAAAATCATTTCTGCAGTGGTGGGAATGCGGGAAAAAAGAACCGCAAAAAAACTGTCTGCCGTGATTACCGCCACCGATACCATCAATGGCTTTTTTACTGAAAAAGGTTGTAAAAAGGTGGTTACGGTCAACAATTACCCGATTTTGGATGAATTTCAAAAAGACGTGCCTTTTGAAAGCCGAGAAAATGCGGTATGTTATGTTGGCGGCATTACCCGCATTCGTGGTATTGGAGAAGCTGTCAAATCGTTAAATGGTGCTAACTACCGCTTGCTTTTAGCAGGTGCTTTTGATAGTGCCGAGTTGGAACAAACCGTAAAAGCCATGCCTGAATTTGAAAAAACCGACTTTTACGGCATGGTGGGACGTGGCGAGGTTGCCGATATTTTAGCTCGCTCCAAAGCAGGATTGGTTACTTTGTATCCCGTGCCAAACTACGTGAATTCTCTGCCTATCAAAATGTTTGAATATATGGCTATGGGCGTGCCCGTAGTTTATTCCAACTTCGACTTTTGGAAGACCTTAGCAGGCAATGAACAAGACGGTGTGTGCGGGATTGCGGTTGACCCCTATGACCCTGCCGATATCCGTAAAGCTTGTGAATATATCATTAGCCATCCCGAAGAAGCCAAACAAATGGGAGAAAACGGCAAACGGCTGGTCCATGAAAAGTATAACTGGAAAGTGGAGGAAGCCAAACTCCTTGCTCTTTACAAAGAATTATTAGGGGAATAACGCATGAACGAAAAAGAATTGCGGGAGATTCGTCGACGGTTTCGTCCCGATAAAAATAATATTTTAAGCATTAAAGGGTGCATCGTCAATGGTGAGGGCACAATCATTGCTCGTCTTAATCAACCCATGGCTACCTGCTCGGTGGAAGAAAGCGAAAAATTGCTTGCCATTATGAAAAAATCCTTGTCGGGAGGGCTTGGCACCAATCTGCTGGATTTGGAATTTACCGCCCACCATGGATTAGACGGAGACAAGCACCAATTGCTTATGGCTCTTCGCAACTCGGCTTTAAAAGACGAGGGTGCATTAGAAGCCTTTTATCAGCGGGTGATTTCCTCGGTACATATGGACGGCAACTATGCCATTTTGCTTGCTTTTGACCAATACGACGTATTTAGTTATACTGCCGACGGGCAAAAAGAGGATTCCACCACCGTGTTCCCGTACATGGTGTGCGCCGTTTGCCCTGTTAAGCCCCTGAATGCAGGGTTGTATTTCCGTGATTATGACAGCACCTTCCGTGCCATTGATCAAAATACCGTGTTGGCTCCCCCTGAAATGGGATTTATGTTTCCCACCTTCGATGACCGCGCCGCCAATATTTACAACGTGTTGTATTACACCCGTGATTTAACCGACGTCCACGGGGAGTTTATCGACACCATGTTTGGGGTAGAATTGCCCATGTCCTCTGCCGACCAAAAAGAGAATTTCGACCATTGTTTGAAAGATACCTTGGACGAAGCCTGTGATTTTCAGGTTATTCGCTCGGTACATGGTCAAATTGCGGAACTTATGGAAGAGCATAAAGCATCTAAAAAAGATCAACCGTTTAAACTTACTAAAAATTCCCTCTCGTCTATGCTGGAGTATTGTGGAGTAGATGGCGAGCGGGTGTCCCGATTTGGCGATCGATTTGACGAGGAGTTTGGCAAAAATGCCGAGGTAGCTCCCAAAAACATTATGGACGTGAAAAAGTTCAATTTAGAAACCCCCGACGTGACCATTAAGGTCAATCCCGATCGCACCGATCTGGTATCTACGCAAGTAATCAACGGTGTGAAATACATTCTTATTCGTGCCGCCGAAGGGGTAGAGGTCAACGGGGTCAATATCTCAATACAGTAAACCATGCTATAAGAAAAAGGAGTAGTCCGTTTGGGACTACTCCTTTTGTAATTTGTCTGGTTAAAATACGCCGTTTTGCTCGGATTTGTCGTTAATGGTTAATCGGTTGTAAAGACCCAACAAGCCGTTTTCGCTACGATATGAGAGTCCGTTATACCGCATGGTGTTAACGGCAGTAGCATTACCGCTTTCCAGATGAATCTGGTAACCGCCAATGTTGTCGCAACCAATGTTAACGATCTTGGCGCCGTCGGTGTTTTTCATGGTGATCAGGGTGCTGCAACCGTAGGCAAAGGTGTTATAGATGGTTTGATTTTGTGCATTTTCGGTGATGATATACATGGAGAGTCTGCGCAAATACGGGTCGAACAATTCAACGAAAATATCTTGTTCCTGTTCGTTAAACCAGTTTTCAAGAAGCGGGTCGGAACAACGGGCAAGTACCGTGCCGTTTTGCAAACATCCGCTCAGAACACCGTTTTTGCCGCCCAAACGGAATGTGTTGTAATAGCAGCAAGTGGTAACCTTGTTAATGTAATGGTTGTCGCATCCTCTGAAATCAATGCCGTATCCCGATGCGGTAATACAACAGTTAATGACATAGACTCCTTTTGCCTTGCCACGAATGGTATAGGTGGTGTTCATGTTTTCGTCGTTGCTGCTGTTTTTGGGATAGGTGATGCGAACACCGTAAATCCCTGCATTTTCTCCTGCAAGGGTAATGAGTGCGGTGTCAGTTTCGGCGTCAAACTGCTCGCCGTCACCGTAATAGGCCAAAATGACCGTGCCTGCACCGTTGCCGGAAAAACCACGGGTGGCAACCGAAGAAGAACCGCGAAGTTGCACGTTGGCAGGGACTTGAATGGGCGCGTCCAAACGATAAGCGCCGGCAGGCAGATAAACAATACCGCCTGTGGTTGCCATGTCGTTTAGCAGTTGTTGTAATTCTTGCGAAACGTCCACCGAACCGTTATTGGTGACATCGGCTACCACAAGATTGCGGTTGGGATTTTTATACCCCCCTTTGGAAACGGTTAGGTTGGCAACCTCTTTGCGTTGCTCGTTGGTAACGTTGCCCGTGCAACTGCCGTTTACCGTGACGTTTAACATTTTTACCAACCCATCGGTTTGGTTTTGAATACCGCCGTCTATGGTGCTTTGGGCAATTAACATACCCCAACGTGGGTCTAAATCCAGTACCGAAATACCGGTGGTGCAGTTTTTAATGGCTATGTTATAAAGAGAACCGGCAAACTGAATGCGTTGACCTTTTTCGATTTCCAAACCGATCTTGCAATTTTCAATGGTCAAATTCATAAATTCAGTCCATTCCAGATCGCCCAGCTTCATGCCAATGGTATTGGCTTTGGTATACGCTTGCAATTGGGTTTTGTCGGCCGCGATCATACCTTTGCCGCTGACGTTTGCCCAATAGCGGTCGCTTACGCTTACATTTTCCCAAGTGCCAACGTCGGCTTGGTTGTATACTTCAGCGGCATTGTTTAAAAAGGTGCCTTTGAAGTTTTCCACCGTCAACTGTTCATGGGCGTTGGGGTTTTCTGCACGACAGCAAGCGCCAATGCCCCGATACCCGTTGATAACCGTGCAGTTTTTCACGGTAGAAAGCATATAAGAACTACCTTGCCCTGTGGTATAAAACACGGGAGGGTAGGGTTTTACGTTGTCTAACGATTGCTCGGGATAATACACGGTCAATCCCATTACGCCGCCGCTACCGCCTAACAGGAACAAGCCGCCTTGGTTGGTATCTACCGAAGGCACCTTGGCAAAAATCACCGTTCCGTAAAAACCGGTACCAAGGTCGGGATCTTGCCAATCCCCCAGCAAGGTAACACGGGCAGGAATGGTAATGGATTTGGTAATCAAATATTTGCCCGAGGGTAAATATACCGTACCGCCGCCGGCTTTTTCGCAGTCATTCAGCGCTTTTTGAATGCCGTCGGTGCAATCGGTTACACCGTCACCCCATACCACGTAGCCGTCTTCGGTGGGAATAATGTCGGCTACCATAACTTCTTTCGAAAGCGCGGTGGGCGCAAGACGGGGGTTGAGCTTGCCGGTAGAAGTATCGGTCAAGGGTTCTTCGGGGGGCAGAGGATCCCGCAGGGGGAACCCGGGGATTTTGCCTACCACATATTGCAAAATATTTAAGGCATCAGAGGCATTTACGTAATCGTCCAAGTTAACATCTCCTCTCAACTTTTGTTGGTCAGTAAACTCCAATTTACCAACAACAGATTTTAATACGTCCAATGCATCAGAAGCGCTGACAGCGCCGTCTTCGTTTAGGTCACCTTGTTGCCAAGACGCCTCTTGCGCCACGGCAATGGGGAAGGTGCCAACGGTAAGCATCATCAGACATAAAATGAATGCCGTTGTTTTCAATAGGTGTTTCATATTATTTCCTCCATGTAAAATTGTTTTTTTCTGCACCGATCTCAAAGTGATAGGTTACGATTCCCAAATCCATTTTGGAAAAAGGTCCTAATTTGGCTTTGGCTGAAACGGCACCGTCTTGGTGCAGGGTGAAATAAAACTTTTGTTGATTGACAGCGGTAGGGGCAAGCAAAGCGGCTTCTACCCCTTGCTTAAACCATTCGGGGGAGGCTTCGGTTATATTGCTCACCTGTTCTGCTGTTTTGGACTTTCGCCGTCCACCACGGGTCTTGCCGTAGCCCACTGTGATCACAAGGGCAAGTTTTTCTCCCTTTTCCACCGTAATTACGTTGGGAATGGTTTTGTAATGCAGCCCCACCCAACAGGTGTGAAGCCCCAGTTGTTGGGCTTTTAGTACCAATCGCTCGCCGTAATAACCGCAAAGGTAGGGGAGGTTCTTATCCTTTTTGCCCACCATGGCAAAGTAATTGGTCACTCCCTCAAAGTGTCCGTAATGGGCAAATTTGGTGCCAAAAGCTTTGGGCTCGTTGGTGATGAGCTGAATGTGTAATCCGCTTTCACGGTTAATGGCGTCTATTTCCTTTTGCAGTGCCGTTACCAATTCGTCTTCAATGGGAATCGGCTTATACCGTCGCACACTGTGGCGGTTTTGAATAGCCTCTTGTAATGTCATTGCACTTCCTCCTCATAGGTGGGCAACTCTACAAAAATGGGTGAATGATGCAACGCCGGCAAGATCTTTTCGGTCAAATCCTTTGTGTAAAGTCGTAAACTGCTGGTGTTGATGCAGGGGTGACAACCGATAAATTCTCCCGATAACACATCTTTGTCCATAAGCAGTTGTACTGCGTTGTCCTTATCGTTTAACAGTCCCAGTACGCTCACCGAGCCGGGGGTAATGTCAAGATATTGGTCCATATGTTCGGCAGAGGCAAAGGACAAGCGAGAAGACCCGATCTGTGCTGACAGATCTTTGGTTTTAAAGGGTTTGTTTGCCGGCATCATGAGCAGGTAAAAGGTGGTTTGTTGCCGATTACACAAAAACAGATTCTTGCAAATGGTTGCCCCTAAATTCTCGTCAATGTCCCGACAGATCTCCATGGTGTCGGCGGGCGCATGGTCTAATCGCCAATAGGGAATGGCAAGAGAATCCAAAAAATCATAGGTGCGAATTTCTTTTTCCAATCGCCCGTCGTTGGAAGCAGGGCGGCCTTCGTGTAATGTCATAGTATATTCCTCGTTTCATAAAAAGGAGAAAGACGATATCATCTTTCTCCTTTTATCATTAAGCCATATTTTTCAACATTTCGGCGGTAACTACATATTTCATGGGTTCGCCGTTTACGTAACGGCTGCATTCTTCAATGCAATAGTCGGCCATGCGAATTACCTCGTTGCCGATAGACCCTGCAATGTGACTGCTTAAAAATACGTTGTTCAGTTTAAATAATTCGCTGTCTTCCATAGGCGGCTCGGGCCAGGTAACGTCCAACAGGGCGGTCAGCGAGGGGCGACGTTTTAATACCGCAATCATTTCGTCTTCTTTCACCGTGCGACCGCGGCCTGTGTTAATAAACACACCGCCGTCCCGCATGGCTTCAAAGCAAGCACCATCAATGTTGCCTACAGTAGCATCTAAGTTTGGCATATGGTTGGAAACCACGTCACCTTTTTGGAATGCCTCCAACAATTCCACCTTGGTGCAACCCAAAGCGGCGGCTTGCTTTTGCGAAACGTAAGGATCGTAGATCAGTACGTTCAGTTCATAATCCTTCAGCCGACGAATCACCTCGCGACCGATCATACCGCAACCCAAAATAGAAACGGTTTGATGAAAGTTGCCGTGATGCACCGAACGATTCCAACTTACGTATCCTGCCAAAGATTTGTTGTGTTGCAGATTGGTAAAATATCCCTTCATAGCCAACACAATTTGAGCAACCGTGAATTCCGCAACGGGAATGGCGTTGGCACCCCAAGCCGACATAACCCCAATGCCACGGTCTAAAAAGCATTTGGCAAAGCCGGTAACCGAGCCTGCACCGTAAAACACGAATTTCAGGTTGGGCAACATATCCAACTGTTCTTCGGTTAAAGGAAACATGCCCCAAGTAGAAAAAATAATTTCCAAATCTTGCAGATGGGGAAGATGTTCTTGAATGTTTTTGCTGGTTACCACTTCGGGATAAAGGTCGTGCACTTGAGCAATTTGTTCCTTGCGACCCATACCGAATACAAAATCAACCGTACTCGGATTGTTGTTGAAAAATGCGGCTTTCATAGGTTACAACTCCATTTCGGAAAGATAATATTTATAATTGTACGTCAATAGGATTTCGAATGTTCATGCTGTGAGGGGTTACCTCGCAGTCATAGGCTAAAATTTTCACACCTGCTTTTTGAGCTTGCAATAAAGCATCGGCAAAAGCAGGGTCGGTGGCTCGATTGGGCGAAAAGCCTGCAATGCCGTCTGCTTGAATCACAAACATCACGTAGCACTCATACCCAAGGGCAACCGCCTTGGTCAATTCTCGCAAATGTTTGACACCCCGCAACGTGGGAGCGTCAGGAAACAGCGCAACTGCGTTTCGTTCCAACGTAACCCCTTTGACTTCCATAAGGATCTTGCGATTGCCCACGGTCGCAAAAAAGTCCATGCGGGACTCCCCAAAGGAGTGTTCCGGTCGAATAACCGCATTTTCCCCCAAAAATTTTGGTAACCACTCGGCTACCGCTTTGTTTGGGGCTTGGCTGTCCATGTTAAACAAAATTCCGTTTTTTTCTACCGCAATCAGATCGTATCTGGTTTTGCGAGCGGGGGAGAGACAATCCTGCAAATACACGGTTGCGTTGGGAACCAACAATTCCTTGCATCGCCCTGTATTTTTGACGTGGCAAGTTTCTACATTACCATCGATCAAGCAATAGGCAATGAAACGATTGGGACGAGACAAAAATACACCTTGTACCACCTTGGGATAGGTCATGGTATCAGCACACTCCCAATTACCTCAATTTATATTATTTTACCATTGTTTTTTCGGGAATGCAACCATTACTTTCGTAAAATTTTAGGATTGCAAAAGTAACAGGGTTGGTGTATAATATGCCATGGATTTTTGTACGAAACGGAATGAATGATTTGAGTATATCTTTGAAACGGGCAATGTGCAGCGTGGCGTTGCTGTTGGCGGCCTTTTTTTGGGGGACCACCTTTGTGGCTCAAAGCGATGCTGCTGAAGTGATTGATCCGTTTACCTTCAACGGCATTCGCAGTATCATAGGCAGTGCTGTGTTGCTTCCGTTGGTTTTGTTGATCGGTCGCGCTCCCCGTGTTGAGGGAGAAGCCCCTACACCGATAAAAAAACAATGGTTCTATGGTTGTATTTGCGGTTGCTGTTTGTTTTTGGCAACCAATTTGCAACAAATCGGTATTGCCTATACCACCGCAGGAAAATCGGGATTCGTTACGGCGCTGTACGTAGTACTGGTACCCGTGTTTGGGCTGGTCATATTCCGCAAAAAAAGTAGTTGGAACATTTGGCTGGCGGTGTTGTTATCTGCCGTCGGTTTGTACCTTTTGTGTGTGACCGAGGGGTTTACGGTACAGTTTGGTGACGGAATCACCTTCTTTTGCGCAATCGTGTTTGCCTTTCATATTTTAGCGGTCGACAAGGTGTCTGACCGTATAGCAGGGGTCACTTTGTCTTGCATTCAGTTTTTTGTGTCGGGTTGTTTATCGCTGATCTGTATGGTGATTTTTGAGGATCCCCAATGGTCGCAAATTCAGGCGGCGGCATTCCCGTTGTTATATGCGGGCGTTTTGAGTTGCGGTGTGGCATATACTTTGCAGATCGTCGGTCAAAAATATACCGATCCTACCATCGCTTCTATATTAATGAGCTTGGAGTCGGTGTTTGCGGTTTTGTCGGGATATTTGATTTTGGACGAGACCATGACGTCTAACGAAAAAATCGGATGTTTGATTATGTTTGGTGCGATCTTGTTGGCACAAATTTCACCCCAATGGATGAAAAAACTGTGGCAACGCAGACGTAAAACAGCCTAAATAATAAGGAGTGTATTATATGAAAAGAAAATTGTTGTCTGTTCTTTTGTGTGTTGGTTTATGTATGGGGTTGATCGGTTGCGGTACTACCGCGAACCAAACGACTACCGATCTTAACAATCCCTTAGCAGGCAGTTCTGCTCATGGCAATGTGAACGCCGAAAACGCCACCCAAAACGGCACGGTTCAAAGCAATGTTACGGTATCAACCGTGCCGGTTATGCCCAACAATTATGAGGTTACGGTAGGTTCGGTAGAAGCAACCCCCGGTCAAACGGTTACCGTGCCGGTCTCGATTAGTGCCAACGTAAACGTAGCCGCATTAACCTTGAACGTAACCTTTGATCCCTCGGTGCTGACCTACCAATCTTATGCCGACGGCGATGCGGTTTCGGGTGCTATGGGGTTAGGTAACGTGGCTAAAACCGGTGTTTTCACCTATGCCATGATCTCGTTAAATCCTTTGAACAAGGCGGGAAATCTGTTTACGCTGACCTTTAAGGTCAACAACGACGCCAAACCGTCTACCACCCATTTGCAGTTGGAGCAAATTACGTTTAGCGATGAAAATAATAACACGATTCCTGTTTCTTTGTACAGTGGTTCGGTTATTATAAAATAAAAAGGGAAATTTTGTTAAAACAGTAGACTTTTTCAGGGACCTGTTGTATAATAAAATTTGGTGAAAATATTTTGTTAAAAGAAGGTATAAACATGAAAACGAAAGCAGTCAGAATTTATGGCGAAAACGATCTTCGCTTAGAAGAATTTGAATTGCCGGCTTTGAAAGAGGACGAAATCCTGTTAAAGGTTGTTTCCGACAGTATTTGCATGTCTTCTTATAAAGCCGCTATCCAAGGGGCAAAGCACAAGCGTGTACCCAACGACGTAGCCGAAAACCCCACCATCATCGGGCATGAATTTTGCGGTGAAATTGCCGAAGTCGGCGCTTATTGGAAAGATCAATACACCGTTGGTGAAAAAGTAACCATTCAACCCGCATTGAACGATCCTTCCGACATTTACGCCGCTCCCGGGTATTCTTTTCAGTATATCGGCGGTGACGCTACCTATGTTATCGTTCCCCGCAAGGTAATCGAATTCGGTTGCTTGCTGAAATTCAGCGGTGACGCTTTCTTCTATGGTTCTTTGTCCGAACCCGTTGCTTGCGTGATCGGTGGTTATCATACCAACTGGCACAATATCCCCGGTCAATATGCTCATAAAATGGATATTGTCCCCGGCGGTAAAATGGCAATCCTTGCCGGTGCAGGCCCCATGGGCTTGGGCGCTATCGACTATGCTATCCATCGTGATATGCATCCTTCTTTGTTGGTAGTAACCGACGTAGACGATGCTCGTCTGGCTCGTGCCGCTTCTATCTATACGGTAGAAGAAGCCGCTAAATACGGTGTGGAACTCCACTACGTAAACACCGGCAAAATGGAAGATCCCGTGGCAGGGCTTCGCGAACTCACCGGTGGTAAGGGCTATGACGACGTGTTTGTATATGCTCCCGTAAAACCCGTTGTGGAACAAGGTTCTTCTATTCTCGGTCACGACGGTTGCCTCAACTTCTTTGCAGGTCCCACCAACACCGCATTTGCCGCTGAATTCAACTTCTACAACGTGCACTACGATACCACCCACGTAGCAGGTAGCTCGGGTAGTAACTTAGACGACTTGTTCGAAGCTTTGTCCATGATGTCCTGCGGCAAGATCAATCCCGCCTCCATGGTAACCCACGTTGGCGGTTTGGATTCTGTTGTGGAAACCACCTTAAATCTGCCCAAGATCCCCGGCGGTAAAAAACTCATTTATACCCATATTTCCATGCCTTTGATTGCTATCGACGATTTGGCTGAATTGGGCAAAAACGATCCCATGTATGCCAAATTGGCAGAATTGGTTGCCGCTAACAACGGCTTGTGGAGTGCCGAAGCAGAAAAATATCTGCTTGCCAACGCAAAAGCTCTGTAAACTCATAACCAACCTCACTTGAGGTACTATAAATTTGGAGGAAATCAAAATGAAAATCTTTTTGGACAGCGCACATATCGAAGACGTAAAAAAAGCTTATGATATGGGTGCCATTTCCGGTGTTACCACCAACCCCACCATCATTTCTCGTGAAGGTCAAAAATTCGAAGAATTGTTGGATCAAATTACCGCTATCATGACCGACGGTCCCGTATTTGCCGAAGTTTTGGCTGTAGAATCCGAAGGCATGATCAAAGAAGGTATGGAACTGTGGAACAAATACCAAGATAAAAACATCGTGGTAAAGATCCCCGCCATCCCCGAAGGCTTCAAAGCTGTAAAAGCTTTGTCCGCTCAAGGCGTTCGCGTTTGCGTAACTGTTGTTTACTCTGCTGTTCAAGCTCTGCTTGCCGCTAACGCAGGTGCTATGTACGTTGCTCCCTTTGTTGGCCGTATGGACGACATCGGTGAAAACGGTTTGAACTTAGCTGCCGAAATTCGCGAAATTTTCGACGCTCAAGGCATTGAAACCCAAATCATCGCCGCTTCTGTTCGTCATCCTGTTCACGTTACCGAATTGGCAAAAATGGGCGTAGATATCGCCACCATGCCTTTCAAAGTAATTCAACAAATGGCTACCAACCCCAACACTGCAAAAGCAGTTGACGGGTTCCTCAAAGACTGGGAAAAAGTGCCCAAGGAATAATTCATGCATAATAAAAGAGCAATCTCAAGCGAGATTGCTCTTTTTTTGTTACTTGGTGAGAAAATTCTTGTTTTGATGTGTTTAATAGGTAGATAAGATAGTAATTGACTTTAAATGAAGATTATGGTAAAATAACATTGTAAAATGTTAAATGAAAGGCGGCGAAGATTATGACAAAACGAATGATTGGGGTAATAATGGTACTTACAATGGTGTTGCTGTGTTTTTCTATTCCGGCAAATGCTTTATCACCTGCTCCGGAGCGATACCAGAGTGGGGAAATATACTATCGCACAAACTGGACTAACTATGCGTGGTTGTCCGGTTTTGCAACCGATAAAGCTACTGTCGTTTTACCTAAAACGATCGATGGGTACAATATTCTTGAAATGGAATCCATGTTGGAAATTAGTGATAAGACCTCCCATATCAAGGTAGCTGACGATAACTTAATGTTTGAGGATATCGATGGTATTGTTTACGATGAATCACGAACGATCTTGCGCCGTGTACCGGTCGGCCGTTCCGGTCATATAACCATTCCGGAAGGGGTGGAACAAATCAGTGAATATGCTCTTTATGAATGCAAAAAAGTTACGAGCGTAACGTTGCCTAAAAGTTTGAAGGAAATAGGAAGCAGTGCTTTTTGGGGTTGTACTTCTCTTAAAAAAATCACAATTCCGGAGAATGTGGAATCCATAGGCAGAAGTTGTTTTGACCAATGCAATTCGCTTGAAGAGATTCAATTTAAAAACGAGGATTTTGAATGCCAGTATAATATGTTTGGTGATATCCCCTATACAAGGAATATTTGTAAATGGGAGAATGGTGCCTGTTATATGGGTGACCATTTGGTAAAAACCAATGATCAACTTCCGGCTGATTTTGTCATAAAAGAAGGTACGCGAGTAATTGAAGAAAATGTCATTTCGTATGCTCAGCGTGCTCGGTTACAAACAGTTTATATACCCGATAGCGTTGAAGAAATACAATGGAACGCCTTTTCCCAGTGTATAAATTTACGAGAGATTCGTATGCCTGAAAAAGGTTGCAACATTGAAGATGGGGCTTTTTACTCAACAGCGTATTATGAAAATGCTTCCAATTGGCAAGATGGTCAATTATATATCGGAAACCATTTAATATTTGCCGGACCCAACGATTTGGTTCGGGATGGAACCCTGTCTATTGCCGGCGGTGCACTTAAATCAAAACAAGTATACAGTAATCTCAGAATACCCAAATCGGTAACCCATATTTCTGAAAATCTGCGCGGCTTTCAGGCTGAGGTGTACAATATTATCTTGTACCAGGGAAATGATCATTTTCAAGTTATAGATGGCGTGCTGTATCGAAAAGCAGACCATACACTCTTGCTTGCACCTTGTGGTATTACCGAGGTAAACGTGTTGGCGGGAACCAAAACGATCGCTTCGGTTGCATTTCAGGGATGTAAAGAACTTGAGCGGATTACTTTGCCCAACTCCTTAGAAACCATTCAGAGTTATGCTTTTGCTGAATGCTCAAAGTTGGAACAAATTCAATTGCCGGATTCATTGAAAATAATGGATGAAAATGCATTCTACCAAGCGGGCGCAATAAAAAATCTCACTATTCCCAAAGATTTGAAAAATGGTTTCGGATTCAGTTCACTCAATCAAATCGAAACGCTTAAGTATTCTCATGGTGTACAGCGAATGGAATTGGTTGGTTCCGTGTATAAATTGAAAACAATCGACGTTCCTTATACCGTTCGAGCAATTTCGGCAGATTTTTTCCATGGTGATTTCACCTTGTTGGTTGCCAGCAACTCCTTTGCTTTGGAATTCGCCAAGGCATACAACATTCCGTATCAGATCAACAAAGAAGGTCCCAAGCCTGTGGAATCCAAGCCTCAGCCAAAACCCACGGCCAGCTCCAAAGCGGAATCGCAGGTATCGGTACCGTCGGTGGTTACTCCCGTTGAGAGCAATGTAACCCCCACCGATACCGCCATCGATACCGCCATCGATACCGCCACCGATACCCCTACCGACCGCAGTGGTGTTGGCGGCGGATGGATCTGGTTTGCTGTGGGCGGAGGCGTAGTCTTGGCCGCCGCTGGAGCGGGCTGGTGGCTGTACCAAAAGAAAAAGTCTCCCAAAACCAAATAAATCGCTTACTAAACCAAACGAGCAATCTCAACGGAGATTGCTCGTTTTTTTGATAACAAAAGACTTGGATGTCATTTTGCGTGGTTTAGGTTACCGGTCAACTGAGACACGTTTTCTCTGCTGAAACTTGTCACTGCATTTTGGGCAATGAATGTTTTTAAATCATTTGCTACACTGCAAACATCGTATGTTTAAATAAATCGAGCACCACAAGAGTGACAATAGATTTGCGTATCTGTTACGTTGGCACCGCAGTTATCGCAAATTACTAATGTTTGATCATTGCTTGTTGATTTTTCATCTTTTGGGGGATTTTGAACATTTACTTCCCGAGTGGAACGGATCGTTCCGCATATGATAAGTACCCCTCCCACAAACAACAGGATGGGGGAGGCGATTTCAAAGAACTCTGCAGATGCTCGCGCAGTTTTTATATCACTCTCCACTTTTTCTGGGAAAAGAAAATATTCTACTGGAGGCCTGTTTTTGGCATTTTCGGCTTCTTCTTCAAAATAATTCACCAAGAAAAAACCGATAATTCCTATTATTAAAACAATAGTTCCCCAAATTATCAAACGATTTTTATGCATGAATGAAACTCCTTTCAATTTCTCTAAAAAAGTTATATTTGTGCTACCGCAAGCTGTGTCCGCATTTTCCGCAAAAGACGGCGTTGGGTGTGATAGAGGCGCCGCAGTTGGGGCAAGTAGTTATTTGTGTTGCGACACCGGGTTCATCTTCAACTGCCGGCGGATAGGTTCTGCTTTTTTTCTTTAATACTAAAAACAAAACGAAGCCAATTATTAAGAGTAGCAGGAGACCACCAATTATAAACCATAAGCTATATGCCACCATAAATGACTCTTCCGCAGGTGTGGATCCTTGATTGAGTGTTGTGGCCGGTTGTACGGAAGATTGTGAAATAGGGCTATTTGCCGGAATGTCTTGGATGCTTGGTTCGGATGGGGTTCCTTGCGGGGGATACTTTTCAGCCAAATAGGTATTCATTTGTTCTTGTGTTAAGGCGGTGAAGGGGATACCATTTTCGATGCAATATTGTTCAGTTGTAGAACCGGCTAATCCACGCATGGAAAAGTTTGGGGAAGCAGTTTCCATGACATCATCTAAGTAGCCAAATGCATAGAATCCTAAGGTTGTTATAGGATTGGGGATTGTTACGGTAGTCAATTTATCACAACCTTCAAATGCGCGATCTCGTATTTCTGTTACACTATCCGGAATGATGACTGAGGTTAAGTTGGAACAACCGCGAAATGAGGTATTATCAATAATATTAACACCTGGCTGAATAGTAACAGACGTCAAATTCTGACAGCCGTAAAATGCAGAGTCTGCTATGGTATCAACACTACCTGGTATGCTTACATCTTGCAATGCTGTACACCAGAAAAAAGCGTCTTCTTCGATGGTTGTTATACCATCTTGCATAACCAAAGTGGATAAGTTTTTGCAACTATCGAAAGCGCGTTCTCGTATAATAGAAACACTGCCTGGAATTGTTATGGAGCACAGATTATTACAATCTGCAAAAGCTTTGCTTGCAATAGTAATAACGCTATTGGGGATGGTATAGGAAGTATCTATTTTGCTTTGTGGGTAGCAGATTAATGTGGATTGTTCGCGATTGAATAAAACTCCATCCATTGATGAATAAGAGGAATTGTTGGATGAAATGATCATTTCACAACTGAAAGCTTGTTTGCCAATGGCTGTGACACTATCAGGAATTGTTACTTTTTTTAAACTTTGGCATCCATAAAATGCATTGTCACCAATTATTTTGATACTGTTTGGGATGGTTACGTCGGTAAGATAGGGACAATTCATTAACGCTTTGGCTTCAATCGCTGTAACAGGGAAGCCACCTATAGTTGAGGGAATGGTTAACTGTCCTTTTATTCTTCCGTCATGGTCCCCGTTTTTCGGACCGGTAACGATCGCAGTACCGTTAACGATTTCAAATTCGAGCATGTCATTGCTTAGCTCAATCGCAGATACGCTCAATCCTCCCATGGACAGTATTAACAACACAGCGACAAGCAAACAGCATAACCATTTTTTCATAATTTTTCCTCCTAAAATAAAAAAGTGTGTGCAACACAAGGTCACACACACCGAAAAACGCGTAGCCTCGTATTGCTACCACACAAAAACGATTCCTAACACATAACCCAAAAGGTAAGGCAACGGAAAAGCGAAGCAGGCGTTTTTACCGAAATAAAAACACCGCCACCAGTACAGTTTGGATTATGTTATTTAGTTTTTGTGTGGTATCAACATTTTATCACGAAGTCGATGGTTTGTAAAGAGGACGATCCAAATCATCAAAAGAAAATTACAAATTGCACAAATTTTTCTTGCAAATATAGATAAAATAGGCTATAATGATAGTGGAAAGAGACCTTTCCGAATCGTCAATAGGAGGGCTGAGTATGAATATTACTGTAACCGGAAGAAAAGTCACTGTCAAAGACACCTTTAAAGAAATGATTGCCAAAGAACTCAAAAAGCTGGACCGTTTCTTTGAAGATGATGCCGATGCCAAGGTGACCGTCACGGTAGAAGCGAACCGTCAAACGGTGGAAATCACCATCCGTGCAGGCGGCATTGTGTACCGTGCCGAACAGACCGCTTCTCGTATGGAGGATGCCTTGGACAAGGCTGTGGACGATTTGATTCGCAAAATCCGAAAAAACAAAACGCGGGTGGAGAAACGCTTGCGTGCCGGCCCCTTTGATGCCCCTCCTTTGTGGGATGAGGTGGATGTAGAGGACGAGGAGGAGCTGAGTATTGTCAAAACCAAAAAAATCTCGGTCAAGCCACTCAGTGCCGAAGAGGCAGTACTGCAGATG
>JAZRFL010000073.1:0-3145 GCA_045661365.1 Acutalibacteraceae bacterium
CGCATGAGTTTTTGCAGTAGGCAAAAACGATGTAGCGAAGTTCGTTTCGACGAGGTGCCGCGGTCAAAAGTTGCAGGCGCTACAAGCCGTAGCAACTTTTGGGTACCGCAAACGGAATGTCATAGCTGACTGAGGGATTGTCCTTTTTGAAAAGAAGGACGGATTGCCACGGCGGCTGACTGCCGCCTCGCAATGACAGAAAGGCAAAATGGGATTGCAATAAAATATAGCGTAGTTTTTTACTGAAACACCCCTACGGCATTACGCAACCATATTACCCAACTGTGCATTGCGAGCCGCAAATATAAAGGGTCCCCGAAAAGCAACGCTTTTTGGGGAAAAGGAGGAACAGCGAAGCAAATAAGTTTTTGCCGCAGGCATAAACGCAGGTGTGTAGCCTTGTTCCGACGTTGTGGCAATCCGTAATCCTTTGTTTCTATGCATAGCCAAGTCGCACAATGTTGTTGCTTCGTAGAAATCCTTTGGTTGATTGGGAAAGACAAAAAAACACCTGCCAAACATTTGTTTGACAGGTGGTAATATTTAGATGGTAAAAGAGTACTGACCTTTTGCATTGGCATAACTAAGATTTTCTGACTGTACCACACAGTATTGCACTTTTACGGCAAAGTCGGCAGTCCCTGCTATGGTTTCTTTGGTTACGGTGCTTTTCACCGTGATTCTGTTGTTTGCAAACACGTTAGAGCTATTACCTGCGGTAACAGCTGTTTTTTTGCCAAATATCACGTCGGTACCGCTACTTGAAAGTTGTTCCCAATCAGATGTAAGACTGTATTCTAAGCAGTTACTAAAGCTGGTGGCATTGCCTTTATCGAGTTTGGCAAACATCCAAACGCTACGGCTGCCGGAAGCAACCGAACAACCAGGTATGCTAACGTATTCACCGGGCACCATGATTTGTGTTTCCGATTTATTGCTGAACGAAAGCGTTACGGTCGTACCAACAAAGCTACTGGCAGAAGAACCGGTACCGTCAATATACAACCAAGCATAGGTTCCACCAACCAATGAAGTGAACAAAACACACAACGCCACAAGCAAGGTCATGGCACGTTTGTTGATGTTGCCGACTTTTTTGGCCAAATGGCGATGTTTTATAGCATGCCGTGGGGTCATGTGATTCACTCCTTTTCAATAAAATAGGGGATTTCTAAAAATTAAAGTACATCGGAAATTAGAGCATATGCCTGTGCGGCACTACGTCCATCTTGTTGCGCCAAAGCGGCGGTAACGGTCACACCCGGTTTCGCACCGGAATCGTCACGCGTGTTGTTAGATTCAACCGTAACCTGCTTGCTGGCATAAATGTAATAGGTACCGGTGGCATTTGCCGCAAGCTTGCGGTACAAAATATCGCTTGCCGATGTGGCTGAAGATGAAGTAGCGGTAGAAGAATGAACGGTCCAGCCGCTGTCGTAGGTATAATCTAAATAAGCGTCTAAGTTGCCGGTCTTTGCTACCTTAACAAACAGATAGGTTGCCACGTTGGTACCACTATTGGCCTTTGCATATGAATTTACAGTAATTGTGCCACCGGGAACCATGGCGGCGCTGCTAACTGCATTATCATGACTTACCGAAGGCGCCTTAATGGTACTATTGGTAAATGCAACTTCGTCGTAGGATTTTGGGGTAACCAAATAAGCGTATGTATAGGAACCGCCGATTGCCACACAAATAGATAAAGAAAAACACAGAATAGTAAGCAGTATTTTGTTTTTAACAGACATTTTTTTAGCATGCTTGGCTTTCATACGGTTCACCTACTTTCTTTTTTTAATTATATAAGGGGTGTACTAAATTACTTTAGCAACTTGTGCTTGTGCGTTGGCAGCAGTTAAATTGGCTTGCTGAATGGCACAATAATTAATGGTGATTTTGCCGGCGGTAAGGGTACCACTGGAATGTACCAAAGCGTCTTTTGCCTTTACTTGGTTGCTGGCAAATACATTGCAGGATTGTTTCGAGGAACTGGCGGCAACTGTTTGGTAATAATAACCGGTGGAACCGACTTGCGTCCAACCGCTGGCATAAGTAAAGTCGGCAAATTGGTCAATGCTTTCTACCACGTGAACAAATAGGTAACAAGGCACACTACTTGCCTCCACACTTGCCTGGGGAGCGGCACTTAAAGTGTAAGTTTTACCGGGGATAAGTTGTTGACCTGCAGCATCAGCAATTGTAATCGACAACGAGGTTTTGGTAAAAGTAATCGTATCAGTCTTTTTCGCTGTATACATCCAAGCGAAAGAGGAAGCCCCGCTAAACACCAAGGTAAGGGACAAAGACAAGCAAACGATCAAAACCATGATCTTGCTTTTTAGCGAGGGGTTTTTCATATGTACTCGTGCAGGTTTTGCATGTTTGGCGTTCAAAGCGGTTCACCTTCTTTCTTTACAAACTAAATCAAGTTAAAAATTAACCTAATACACTATTGGCAGCAGTATACGCTTGTGCTAAAGTGATACCCCCAACTCGTTGTACAGCGCATGCGGTAACAGTCATACTGCGATCAGCGGAAGCGTTAGAAAGAGTTACAGAGGTCGGAATCGTCACTTTGTCACCGGTCAAAATATCAAAACTTTGAGAAGATGAGCTAGCAGAAATCTCTTTATAATAATAAGCGGTGTTGTCACTATATTGGGTCCAAATACCGGTGTCTACCGTGTAGGTGAAATAGGTGGAACTGCCCGATACCTTAACAAACGCATAACAATTGATTGTGGTAGAGGTGGGTATTGTTACATAAGGTTTAACTGTGTAAGAGTTACCGGGAATCAATGCATCACCGGCTACATTGGATATATTGAGAACCAAGTTATGCCCCGTAAGGGTAACCACCTCGGCGGTGGGTTCATGGTACAGCCATGCACCGGTAGAGGTAGAGCCTACCGTAAGGCAAAGCAAGAGAGAAATACATAAAATCAACAAGCGTAACCGACCGATTACGTTGCGTTTGCGGTTTGCGTGTTGTGCTTTCATGAAATCTCCCTCCTTTTAGAAATTTTTTTGTATGATACGTAGATTAACTAAACTGGCCTTTGGCTACGGTATGTGCGGCGGCAGCCGCAATATTGTCGGACTGTGCCGCACAAACCTGAATGGTTACCATAATGTTTGTTGT
>JAZRFL010000074.1:0-9636 GCA_045661365.1 Acutalibacteraceae bacterium
AAGCGTTAGATCCGCTGAGCAACTACACCTGCCTTGCCAAAGATGAGATTCACTGCCCCGGTAACTGGGCGGTATTCAACATGGCAGGAGAAGCAGTTCGGGCAAACATGGGATTATGTGATACCACCGAATATTTCAACCGACAGATTCCCTCCCAGCTTACCCGATTTGACCAAAACGGATGTTATAGAGACCCCCACGAGCCGATGTTATACGACGTGATCACCCGAAACCAATTCAGCGTGATGTTGTTTGAAGGCTACAACGGGACTTATGCACAGCAAATTGACCGATTATTGAAACAAGGGGAACTCTTTTCCCTGATGACCCAAAGTGCCTGTTTTGAATTGCCCTTTGGTGGACGAAGCAACCAGATGCTCTTTAACGAATTTGCTTTGGCCACCTGCTTTGAATACGCCGCCCGTCGGTACAAAACCCAAGGCGACCCGAACCTTGCAGGAATGTTCAAACGGGCCGCACGTCTGGCCGCATTGGCGGTTGACCGCTTTATGACCCAATCCCCTGCCAAGCATGTGAAAAACAATTTTCCGTGGAACAGCATTTTTGGTAGCGAAGGATACGGCTATTATGACAAATATATGATTACCGTGGGTTCCAACGCCTATATGGCTTATCTGTTTGCCGACGATGAAATTGAAGAAAGAGTCTGCCCAGCAGAAATCGGCGGATACACCCTGTCCTCCTCAGAGTATTTCCACAAATTCTTTGCCGTAGCCAGCGGATATTCGCTGGAATTTGATACCAAAGGAGACCAACGGTATGAATCTACCGGTTTAGGGCAAATCCACAAGTCCGGTCTTCCCAGCGAGTTACTTTCTTCTCTTCCCTTTTCCCCTGCTCCCGGCTTTTGTATTACCGATGATTGCTTTACCAGCTACGAAGAATTACAACTCAACTGGGATAATATTCCAAAACTTACTAACCCCTCCGCCTTTTCCCTGTGTTCAGCAGTGGTTTTCCCCGATGGTCAACGGGTAGGGATTTGTGATATTCCTACCGATCGACTGACCCATCGGGTAACGGTGGAGGCCGAAAGCCCCAATCGAGTGGCTTTTACAATGGAATACCGTTCTGACCTTCTACCCTGCCCTTTACGAGAGCAGTATACTATCTGTGAAGACGGAGTAACAATTGCGGTTTCAGCCGATCTGCCTGCAGGATATTCTTTGCATTATCTGCTCCCACAGATCATAACCGATGGAAAAGAGCGTGGGACAGTAGTCCAAACGAAACAGACTCTGTCTCTTTCTTACCGAGGACATCAGGTTGTAACAGAGCACAACGGCACCGCCCGAGATACCGAAAGGGACTATCGTAATCGAAACGGAATTTATCGAGGATACGAAATCTCCGCCGCAGAACGATCTTTGATTCTACATATTCAATTGTCATAAAAGAAAGAGAGCGTTTTTATGGAACATAAAATTTTTGCTTACAAAAGTTTAACCGACCTAACCGACAATTTAAAAGCCATCGGTCAGGCCATTTGCCCCAATAACGACAGTTCGGTGCTCGCCCAACCTCTTTCCTTTGGCTCAATTCAGATGGACAATCGGATCGCTTTTCAGGCGATGGAAGGGTGCGATGGCGAAGTTTCGGGTGAACCTTCCGAATTGACCCGTCGTCGATACCGCAGATTTGCCGCATCGGGCGCCGCTTTTCAATACGTAGAAGCCACCGCTGTTGACCCTTGCGGCAGAGCCAATCCCTTACAACTAATGATCAATGAACAGACTGCTCCCGCTTTTGCCGAACTGTTAAAAGAAATGCGAACAATTGCCAAGGAAAAAGGCGTATGCGATCCCTTCGTTGCCATTCAACTTACCCACTCAGGTCGGTATTCCAAAGCACCCGACCGTTCACCTGCTCCCGTGGTGGCGTATCCCGATCCCGAACGGGATCCAAAAGGCGTGATCCCCACAGTCATTTCCGATGAGCAGTTGGATGCTTTGGAAGAAAAATACGTACAAGCCGCCCATTTGGCTAAAGACGCCGGGTTTGATTGTGTTGACATTAAATGTTGCCACGGATATTTGATGAGCGAACTCATTGGAGCTCGTTTGCGAGAAGGCAGATACGGCGGTAGTTTTGAAAACCGTACCCGATTGATCAACAACGTTACCCGTCGCATTCGTGACGAAGTGGGAATTGCTATGATGGTTCGTTTAAACGTACACGATGAATACCCATTCCCATATGGTTTTGGGGTAGATGAAACCGATTTTCGCCTTCCCGATTTGACCGAGCCGAAGCGGTTGGTGGATATCCTCATTGATAACGGCGTTTCTATCATTGACTGTACAGCAGGCAATCCCTATTACAATCCTCACGTAAACCGTCCATTTGACGTAGCGGGATATGTTCCGCCCGTTAGTCAGCTGGAACAGTTGATGAAACACCTAAATACCGTACGAGAATTAAAGGAACACAATCCAAATGCCATCTATATTGCCAGCATGTTTACTTGGTTGCGGCAATTCGCCCCCAACATAGCTTCCGCATGTATTGAACAAAAATGGTTTGATATGGCAGGTTGGGGACGACAAACATTTGCTTATCCCGATTTCCCCCATGAATTACTGAACACAGGAAAAATGGACTCCCAAAAATGTTGCATGGCCTGTAGCAAATGTACAGACTTAATGCGAACCGGCAATGTAACAGGATGCGTGTTGCGGGATAAATATTACACCGATTTATATCAATCCATTCCCGCAGAAAAACGCCCCAAACCTAGCAAAGATTTGCGTGAAAAAGTGTAATGAAAGGTTGAGTATAATGAAAACTGCTATTATTACCGGCGCCTCCCGCGGAATCGGGTTCGCCATTGCCAAACAATTGTATAACGATGGTTGCAACGTTGCCATTTTAGACCTTGCCGATCCTACCGACGTTGAAAGAAACTTGTCAGAAAACGGATTTGACCCAAACCGCACCTTATATGTAAAAGGCGACTTAACCAAAGCCGAAAGCCGTGACGAATTGATTGCCAAAACGAAAGAAAAATTCGGTACTATCGACATTTTGGTCAATAACGCGGGGGTTGCGCCCCGTGTACGTGCCGACCTACTGGATATGAGCGAAGACAGTTTTGATTTCGTAATGTCGGTAAACGTAAAAGGCAATTTGTCGCTCACCCAGGCGGTAGCAAAACAAATGATTGCCCAACCCTTAAACGGCAAACGTAAGGGTGTAATTGTAAACATCTCCTCCTGCTCAGCTTACACCTCCTCTATCAATCGCGGAGAATATTGTGTTTCCAAAGCCGGTGTATCCATGCTTACCAAGCTGTTTGCCGATCGTTTAGCCCCTGAAGCGATCAATGTGTTTGAGGTGCGTCCCGGCATTATTGCTACCGACATGACATCAAAAGTCACTGAAAAGTATGACCGTTTGATTTACGAACAGGGCATTTTACCCATTGCTCGCTGGGGAACACCTGAAGATGTAGCAGGGGCTGTTAGTGTACTATGCGAAGACCGTCTTTGCTATTGCACCGGCGACATCATTAATGCCGACGGCGGTTTTCATATTCAACGATTATAAAAAGGAGTTATCATGGAAAAAAGCATTCAAATGATCGGCGGCAAATCGGTAGCAGTTTTTACCTTAAACACCGTAATCGTCGGTAGTGGTGCCGCCGGTTTCAACGCCGCCGACACCTTATATGAGTTGGGTCAAACCGATATTGCTATTGTAACCAACGGAATCAACCGAGGAACATCCCGTAACACCGGTTCAGACAAACAAACCTACTACAAGCTTTCCTTGTCCGGCAATTGTCCCGACAGTGTTGGTGCCATGGCACGAGATTTATTTAACGGTGGTTGTGTTGATGGTGATATTGCTTTGTGTGAAGCCGCTTTATCGGCAAAAAGCTTTCTTAAACTGTGCTCGATTGGGGTAGATTTTCCTACCAATCGCTTTGGGGAATACGTAGGCTACCAAACCGACCATGACACCGCAGGCCGTGCCACTTCGGTTGGACCCCTTACCTCACGCTTCATGACGTTGCAGTTGGAACAAGCGGTTAATAAGAAAAATATCCCCATTTTTGACGGATATCAAATCATTGCTGTTTTACAAAACAAAGGGCAATTGCGCGGATTGCTTACCTATTCCCCCAAATCGGGACATCCATTTGCCTTATTTAACTGTAAAAATGTGATCTATGCCACCGGCGGCCCTGCGGGAATGTATGAATTGTCTGTATTTCCCGAAAGCCAAATGGGCGCTACCGGTGTAGCATTAGAAGCAGGCGTAAAAGGTCGTAATTTAACCGAATGGCAATTTGGTTTGGCTTCACTCGCTCCTCGTTGGAATGTTTCCGGCACCTATATGCAAGTACTGCCCCGATTTATTTCCATAGACGACCAAGGTAACGAGCATGAATTTATAACCGACTATTACCAAGACGATGCCAAGGCGTTGTCCATGATCTTCAAAAAAGGGTATCAATGGCCCTTTGACGTACGAAAGATCGACGGTTCTTCGTTAATCGATTTATTGGTGTATCAAGAAACGGTGTTAAAAGGGCGCAAAGTATATTTGGACTTTACCAAAAACCCTTTAAACCAACTGCCGAATTTTGATCAATTGGAGCCAGAAGCCGCGCAATATCTAGCCGCTGCCGGTGCCAATTTCGGTACACCGGTAGACCGGTTGATTCACATGAATGAACCCGCCTACACCCTGTATCTTAACAAAGGGGTAGACTTGAAAACCGAGTTGTTGGAAGTTGCGGTTTGTGCACAACACAACAACGGCGGTTTGGATGTAAATATGTGGTGGCAAAGCAACATTAAGGGCTTTTTCCCCTGTGGCGAAGTTGCCGGAAGTCACGGTGTGTTTCGTCCGGGTGGTAGCGCATTAAACGCGGGGCAGGTCGGTTCTACCCGCGCGGCACAATACATTTCCGTACACGGCCGAGGTGAACCGGACAGTTTACAAACACTGCTTGCCGATTGCCAACACATAATCGAAGAAAAAATTAAGCTGTCGAGTCAAATTCAATGCAATGAAGATAATACTTGGCAATTGATTACCGAAGCTCGTTTGCGTATGACAAAAGCAGGTGGCTGTGTTCGCAACGCAAAACAAATGGCGCAAGCAATCGCAGAAATCGAAACACTTTTGAATTGTTTTTCACAAACAGTCAAAGCCAACACCGCACAAGCAGTTAGTCTCGCGTACTACTTGTATGATATGCTCATTTGTCAAAAGGGATATTTAACTGCTATGCTTCATTTTGATCATAGCGGTAACAGCCGCGGTTCGGCACTGTACAGCAGAGCAGACGGGACCGTACCTAATGGTCTTCCTGATTTGTTCGGATACTGTTTGGACGGCGATGCCAATACCAAGGTAATACAAGAAACCGAATACCGAGACGGAGCGTTCGCATGTACTTTCCGTCCTGTGCGCCCTTTACCCGACGGGGGTGGTTTCTTTGAAAATGTGTGGAAAGAATATCGTACAAACAAAAACATATATTGATTAATACAATCAGCAATACTAACTAAAACCTCCTGTGGTAACGTAAAATTACCACAGGAGGTTTTGGTTCATGCAACAATCATTGTTTTTGGGACTCGTATGCCTCGCGCACAGCGCGAGCCAATTGGTCAGCACAGGAAGTAGCCTTCATTCCGCAGGTATTTCCTTTGCATTTTTCTTCAATTTGTTCAACCGTCCAACCATCCACCAGTTTTGCAATGGCTTTTAGATTACCGTTACAACCACCGGTAAACACAATATTGGTGATAATATCTCCCTCAATATCAAATTGGATTCGTGATGAACAAGTAAATTTGGTAATATAATTATAACGCATATTCTATCTCCTTTAGGCACGAATTCCGCGTTGCAGTCGCGCGTAAATGCCGTTATGTTCTAAAAGTTGTTGATGAGTTCCGCTTTCCTCGATTCCTTTGTCGGATACCACTAAAATTTGGTCGGCATTTTCCACCGTAGATAAACGATGTGCCACCACCAAGGTGGTACGGTTTTTGCAAAGTCTGTCCAACGCTTCCTTCACATATGCCTCGGTGGCATTGTCAAGTGCCGAAGTTGCTTCGTCTAAAATTAGTATGGGAGGATCTTTTAAGAATACCCGCGCAATAGAAATCCGCTGTTTCTGACCACCCGAGAATTTAACTCCCCGTTCACCGACATAGGTTTCAAATTGATCCGGTAATGCCATAATATCGTCATAAATCCCTGCTGCTTTGGCAGCCGCAACCACCTGCTCCATGGTAGCATCCAAATTCCCATACACGATATTTTCATATACCGTTCCGGTGAACAAAAACACATCTTGGGTTACCATACCAATATTCTTTCGTAAAAACTGACGAGATAAGGTAGTTATATCATGCCCGTCAACCGTTATAACCCCTTCGTTCAACTCATAAAAACGAGGAATCAAATGACAAATCGTGGTTTTACCGCCACCCGATTCGCCCACCAAAGCTACGGTTTTACCGGCAGGAATTTGAAAAGAAATGTTTTGCAACACACATTTGCCGTCATCATAGGAAAAAGAAACGTTGTCAAACACAATCTCCCCTTTGACACAATCCAACGAAAGTGCATTTTCGGCATCTTGCTCAGGACATTGGTCTAAAATTTCCACAAACCGTTTAAAACCACTCATGCCGTCTTGGAACTGTTCAATAAAGGAAATCAACCGTTTTACGGGCGACAAAAACGTATTGACAAACAGTAGAAAAGCCGCAAAATCACCCACTGAAATTTGTCCGTAAAAATAGAAATATCCACCTGCCACCAAAACAATTACATTTAAAAAATCCAATATGAAACCCGTACCACAGGAAAACTCTGCCATAGCCCCGTAGGCCGCCGATCGGGCAGACACAAAATTCCGGTTACTTGTTTGAAAGTTTTTGATTTCATGCTCTTGATTGGTAAAGGCTTTGGAAACGCGAATACCTGCTAAACTATTTTCCAATCCTGCATTAATTTCGGAAACCCGAGCACGTGTTTCGGTAAACGCACGAGACATTTTCAAACGTTTTTTTGCCGCAAACCAAACCAAAAAAGGCAAACATGAAAAAACAATTAATGTAAGCCACCAATGAATGCTCGCCATAAAGCCAAATGCCCCAAGCAACAAAACCAACGACAAAAACAAATCTTCGGGTCCATGGTGAGCAAGTTCAGTAACCTCTTGCAAATCATTGACAATGCGCGACATAAGTGCGCCGGTCTTGTTGTTATCAAAATAGGTAAACGGTAGTTTTTGTAAATGAGAAAATATGTCTCGGCGCATATCGGATTGCATACGCACTCCTACCACGTGCCCTAAGTAGTTAACCACGTAATTGAGCAACATTTTAACAACGTAAATCGCCAACAAGACGCCGCACCAGATCAAAAGCATTCGAAGCAATTTCCCCGGGATATACACGTTGATAATTTGGCGAGTTAACATGGGAAAGATCAAATCACACACCGCTACCAAAAAAGCACAAACCAAGTCAATGACAAACAAACGCAAATGCGGTTTATAATATGCTGTAAATCGTTTAATCACAATGGCAACCCCTTTCCAACAGATAAAGGCAGTAACGAGTCTTCGCTACTGCCTTTTGAATATGTTATCTGATTAGCGTTGATCAAAAATCCCCATAATGTCGGAATAATCGTCATCGGAAGCAGACGAATTGAAGATGTTGTTGAGAGAATCGTCAGCGGCGGGACGACCGGGACGACGAGGCTCGTTTTCGCAAGGAGCACCGGTAGCAATAACAGTAACACGAATTTCGTCTTCCAAGGATTCGTCGATTTGAGCACCCCAGATGATGTTTGCATCTTCATGAGCGGCTTCGGCAACGATTTGTGAAGCAGTAGTGACTTCTTCCAAACCGATATCGGGAGAACCGGTAATGTTGATAATAACACCACGAGCGCCTTTCATAGAAGTTTCGATCAAGCGGCTGGTAATTGCAGCAGTTGCAGCAACTTCCGCTTTGTCTTTACCGGTAGCAGAACCAACGCCCATATGCGCATAACCGGCATCTTTCATGATAGCGGTAACGTCGGCAAAGTCCAAGTTGACCAACGAGGGAATAGAAATCAATTCAGAAATGCTTTGTACGCCTTGACGTAATACATCATCAGCAATATTAAACGCATTGGTCAAAGTGATTTTTTGTTCGGAAACAAATTGCAACCGTTCATTGGGGATAACTACCAAGCTGTCAACGTGTTCACGCAAAGAGCCAATACCGATTTCAGCTTGTTCCATACGACGTTTTCCTTCAAAAGCAAAGGGTTTGGTAACGATACCAACGGTCAAGATACCCATTTCTTTGGCAATTTGTGCAACGATAGGAGCAGCACCGGTACCGGTACCACCACCCATACCGCTGGTGATAAACACCATATCAGCGGTCTTCAAGGCATCAACGATCATGTCGCGAGATTCTTCAGCAGCACGAGCACCAACATCGGGATTTGCACCTGCGCCTTTACCTTGGGTAACTTTTTCACCAATTTGAATTTTCATGTCGGCTTTCGAATTGTAGAGAGCCATGTTATCGGTGTTGATAGCAATAAATTCAACACCTTTTACGCCGGCTGCAACCATGCGGTTTACAGCATTACCGCCGCCACCGCCTACACCGACAACTTTAATTTGAACAACATTGGAATATTCTTGTGCGAGTTCCATTCTACCAAATACCTCCTATATTTTATACATCCGAAGAAATTACATGATTATTCCCATACAGTTTACCATGGTTCTTCGTAAATTTCAACAGTAAATTTCAAGTTTTTTGCCATTTCACAAAATTTTTTTCGCTTTTTATAAATTCATGATATGAACACCATGTTTTGGAGTGCTTATTCCTCATCCTCACCATTTGAATCGTCGGAATATTCCTCCTCGTCGGTTATATCATCGGAATCGTTATCCTCTTCCGTGTTTGATCCGTCTTCCTCTGAATCATCGGATTCACCTTCGCCGGATTCCTCCTCGTCATACTCTACTTCCGGACGCGGCTTGCTGATGTCCTCCAACTGTTCGGTCTCGTTAAATTTAGGTGTTTCACCCGAGACGTTAACGATTCCACACTCTTCTTGCGTACTACTGCAATCCACCGCTGCCGTTAATTTGTCGACCAAATTTTCCGAATCCCCCAAATACCATACGTGCAGGTCTTTGTATTGCACCCGAATATCGTACAAACTTCGCAGGTCAATCTTTTTTACATACGTCATAGATGTTTGACCCAACCAATCGGTAATCGCAGTCAAAACCTCTTGTTTAGCAGTAGATTCCCATATTAGTTGGTTGTCTTGTACTGACGCATTCACACCGTAAATCGTCATAAGCCCTTTGGCATTATCTGCGGTTTCCAAATAGGCAAAAGCGGTAGACAAAATATAGTATTTGTCCTGAATCGCAATGGCATATTTGGGTCGCAAATGCAGGTCTTCTCCCATAAAATCGCCTAAAACTTCAGTTTTAAAATATGCATCCTTTTTATCAGAGGTCAACCAAGAAAGATCAATGGTGCCACTCTCCGATTCTTTGCCGCTAACCTCCAATCCAAAACGAAGCTTATAGTTCAGATTCGTAGTGTCGCC
>JAZRFL010000075.1:0-3156 GCA_045661365.1 Acutalibacteraceae bacterium
AGGAACACGAATGAACGCGTTTCGGCTGCTGAAGGCTGAAGAAATCGAATGTCGGGTGCAGCGCGTGACGGATTCAGGCGTTACGTTGCTACTGTACAAGACCGCACGAACCGATGCGGATTTGCTCGACGAAACCGTCGGCGCGTCTAATTGGACAAACGATTTTAAGACCATTGACGGCGTTTTGTACGGCGGGATCGGCGTTGACTATGGAAACGGTTTGGTATGGAAATGGGACGCCGGGACGGAAAGCAATATGGAGGCTGAAAAGGGCAGAGCATCTGACGCCTTCAAACGCGCCGGGTTCAAACACGGAATCGGGCGCGAACTGTATACCGCCCCGTTCGTATGGATACCCGCAGACAAATGCACGATTAAAGACCGCAAGTGTAACGACAGTTTTTCCGTTAAAACCATCGGGTACGACGGCGCGAAAATATCCAGTTTGGAGATCGTGAACGACAAGCGCAAAACGGTTGTTTTCAAAATGGGTTCGTTTACGCCCATCACGGCGGCGAACGAAACGCAGCCGTACCCGACGGTTATTTGTGAAAAGTGCGGGGAGCAGATTAAACCGGTACGCGTGAAGGGTCAGATAAAATCCGTCGAAGATCAGATAGACGGAACGCAAAAGACGTTCGGCAAAAACTATTGCAGAACGTGTGCCGTTGAAATGTGGACGGGCAAAAATGAATGACCTTTACGAAGAACTGCAAACAAAGCGCGACCAGTTGGACGCCAGCATAAAGCAGTTACGGAAGAACGGGACGGAATACGCGAAAAACGAACGCGATTATAAAGTGCTGTTGCGAACCGAATGTTTGCGGCTGCGCGAAGAAGGTATGGCGATCGGGTTAATTGAATTGACCGTGTACGGTGTTCCGTCCGTCGCCGAAGCGCGGTTCAGGCGTGATATTGCGAAAGTGGTTTATGACGCAAATCAGGACGCGATCCAATCAATTAAGTTGCAAATGCGCCTGATTGAAAGTCAGATACAAAGGGAATGGGGTGCATGATTCGAAACTGGGATTATCACAATTTATACATGGATTTTTCGACACAGTTTCCCGATAAAGACCACCCGTCCGACATTGACTTGTTCTATCTATCCCGCGACGGATCATTAATTATCGGCGAAATCAAGAACGAAACCGGTGAATTGCGTTTCGGGCAGCGGCGCATATTAGAACGCCTTGCGGAAGGCTGGAGCAAAGACGCCGTTGTACTGTTCATAACGCATGACAAGTTTTACCAATACGGGGATCGCGTGGTTGACGTCGCAAATTGTTTCGTGAAGGAAATCTATTACAAGCAAATACACGAATGGCGCACGCCACGCGAACCAACGACGGTCAGACAGGTTATTGAATACTACAAGGGAAGGGGACGAAAGTGAGCAAAAGCATTATCAGCAACGAACACCATTGTTTTATATGCGGTTTTCCCTACGTCCACAAGCATCACATATACCCCGGTTTAGGACGGCGGGAAATGTCAGAACATTTCGGGTTATGGGTTTATCTTTGCCCGCGACATCACAATCAGGCGGGTTCGTATGTTGCGGTACACAGCGGTATGCCTGACGGGAAAGAGATCGACCACAAATTGCGGGTGCTTGGGCAGCAGAAATTTGAAGAAACCCATACCCGCGAAGAATGGCACAGGTATTTCGGAAAATCATACTTGGAGGTTGAAGAATGAATCACATTGATTTGATCGGCAGACTAACGGCAGATCCCGAAACGCGAACGGTTGCGGAAAGCACTTGCACAACGTTCACGCTGGCGGTTCAGAGAAGATACACGCCGAAAGGTCAGGACAAGCAGACGGATTTTATCAACTGCGTAGCATGGCGTCACACGGGCGAATTTATCGCAAAGTATTTCGGCAAAGGTCGCATGATGGGCGTATCCGGTGAACTGCATATTCGGCAGTATACGAACCGCGACGGCGATAAACGCACGGCAACGGAAGTTGCGGTAGACAATGCGTATTTCTGCGACGACAAGCGCCGCACGGAGGAATGGCACGACGTCGACGACGACGAACCGCTGCCGTTTTAAGCCATGGGAAAACGGTACTATTGGTTGAAACTGGACAGGCGATTTTTCAAGCGGCACGACATTCGCATTGTCGAATCAATGCCGAATGGGAAAGACTACATACTTTTCTACTTGAAATTGCTTTGTGAATCAGTTTCGCATGATGGGGAATTGCGGTTTTCTGAAGCAATCCCGTACAACGAACAAATGTTGTCAATCGTAACCGAAACGAATGTGGACGTTGTGAAAGCGGCGTTGAAGACGTTCAGCGAATTAAACATGATCGAAATACTTGACGACGGAACGCTATACATGACGGAATCGCAAAAAATGCTTGGGAGCGAGGGCGAATCAGCCGGACGTATGCGTGCGTTCAGGGAACGCCATAACGTCGCGCTTTTAGGCGAAGCGTCACAAAGTGACGAAAATGTGACACAGAGTAAGAGTAAGAGAAAAGATACAGAGAAAGATACAGAGAAAGAGAAAGAACGCGCGCCATACGAAGAATTTATGAAACTGTATGCCGACGAAGCAGTTTTGGACGCGTTCAACGCATGGATCGCAGAAATGGAACAGACGGGCGCCCCGCTAACGGAACGGGAACAGGGCGCAATACTGGACAAGTTGCAGACGATACCGAAAACGGAATGGCTGCCGAATATCCAGCGAAGCACAGAAAAACGGTGGAGGTCGGTATATCCCCGGAAAGAGGATAAAAAGACGGCAGCGCAGACGAAGCAGCGCAACGCGTGGAACGCGCCAGTACCGGCAGAAGAAACCGAACGCCTTATCAGGCTAACGCGGGAAATGGAGGAAGGAAATGGCTAACCTACAATCAACCCTTTGTTGGTACTGTCTGAACGCGGTACCGGGAATAGACCGCGGTTGCAGTTGGTCGCGGAAACTGATACCCGTGGAAGGCTGGCGGGCAACGAAAACAATGTTGAAATACGACACGAAAATGGTTGAATCCAACATCGTGCATTGGTGCCCGGAATATAGGAGGGATCGCCGGTTATGAAATGGGTTTTGTACGTTGTAATCGCGATCCTTGCGATAGACGCAATATTCCTGTTCCTGCTACGCAGACGAATGTCGTTTTTCACCAAACAGA
>JAZRFL010000076.1:0-1222 GCA_045661365.1 Acutalibacteraceae bacterium
TTAATTATTTGGTAATCATTTTACCTTCGGCGTCGAAGAAGTACCAGCCGGCCGTTTTGTCGCTTGCGGATTCGTGGATCTTCCAGACATAATACTTACCGGCACCGTATTGGGTGTAGTTTTCGGAAGTGACCAGTTTTCCGCCGGTTTGGGTGCAGTAGTAGTTGCCGTCGGAATATTTGAAGAATCCGATGTCCTTGACTTTACCGTTTTCAAAGAAGTACAGATCGTTCTTTTCGGGGTGCATGTGGATGCCCTGAAGCATCGCACCGTCTTCCCCGAAGAAGTACCAGCCGTTCTTGATGTCGGAGGCGGATTCATGGGCCTTCCAAACGTAGAATTTGCCTTCGCCGTATTCAGTATAATTCTGGGAGGTAACCAGTTTTCCGTCGTACCGGGAGAAGTAGTATTCTCCGTCGGTGTACTTAAACAGACCCATTTCTTTTACTTTGCCGTTGACGAAGTAGTACAGGTCTCCCTTTTCGGGATGCATATGGATCCCCTGAAGCATCGCACCGTCTTCTCCGAAGTAGTACCAACCGTTGGCGATATCGCTGGCAGAAGCGTCTTTCTTCCAGACGTAATACTTGCCGGGACCGTACTGAGTATAATTTTCAGCAGTAACGATCAGTCCATTCCACTGGGAAACGTAATAATTGCCGTCGGTGTACTTGAACAGACCCATTTCTTTTACATTACCGTTAACAAAGTAGTACAAATCTCCCTTTTCGGGGTGCATATAAATGCCTTGATACATCTTACCGTCTTTGTCGAAGTAGTAGTTTCCTTCGGGCAGATCGCAGTTTTCGTTGGTTCTCCAAGCGTAGAATTTCTGATCGACGACCAGTTTACCGTTGGGTCCGGCGTAATAGTAATGACCGTCGGTGTGCTTGAACAGACCCATTTCCTTACCCTTGCCGTTGACCAGGTACTTACCGTCTTTGATTTCACCGGCTTGGAAGGGAATGATGTAAATACCGGAGAAGGAAACTTCGGTGGCGGTGGCGGTGACGTTGGCAACGCCGTCGCCGTTGTCAGTAATGGTAACGGTGATGGTTTGGGCATCGGACAGGGTGATACCATTGAAGGTTGCGGTGGCGGTGATGGTGTAAGTACCAGCCATATCCTTGGATGCGGGAATGGTCAAAACTGCCTTGCCGGAAGCGTTGACTACGGCGGTGGTAATGGTTTCCCCATCCTTGGTCAAGGTTACGTTGACGTA
>JAZRFL010000077.1:0-1025 GCA_045661365.1 Acutalibacteraceae bacterium
ATGGCCGAAATCATTGAAAAGGTGAAAAACGTGATCGAATCCACCGCTGCGATGTACGGCGGCACGGGCAAACTCATCTACACGCGCGAAGTGGTCCCCGCCCCCGACTACGATCCTGAATTGGTTGAAGAAGTGGCTCAATGCATCAAGGAAGTGGTGGGCGAAGAAAATTACCAACCGGTCTGCTATGGCGGCGGTGAAGATTTCTTCTTCTATAAGAAACACAAGCCCTCAATGCGTGTGGCTTATTTTGGCGTGGGCGCCGGCTGTGCGCCGGGGCTTCATGTTCAAAACATGAAACTCAACCCCGAATCGCTTCAAAACGGGGTTGAGGTGATGGTGAAGATGATCAATAAACACTTGGGCTAAGTGGTTCATAAAAAAACTCGGGTTCGTTCCCGAGTTTTTAATTAATTAAAAGGGTCAACGTTTTGAGCGTTGACCCTAATCGCTTCTTAGCCTTCGATTACTTCACAGAACAATCACGATGGAAGCCCCTCAATTTATTGAGGGGAGGAAATCGTGCAACGACGAAGTCGTTGAGTAAAATTGTTTTTATGGAAACTCAAACATTTATTCTCGAATTGCCCGTCAAAGTCGATGATTCTGAGGTTCGAACGATCCTCAGGAAGTTTGAATATGCACGTCAGTTATATAACGCAGTTTTAGGAAGTGCTTTGGGGCGACTGCAGCAAATGCGACAGGACATTCGTTGGAAAGAAGCCCGGGAGTTACCTAAAGGCAAAGACCGAAGCGCACTGTTTAGAGCGTTAGTTCGCCAATACCGTTTAACCGAATATGATTTGCATGCAACGGTTGCCCGTCATCGTTGTGGAAGCGGTCGCAAAAGTGAATTGGGTATCAATGAAACGCAAAAAATTGCTACCCGAGTTTATCAAGGTATTCATCGCTACCAATTGGGTTTGGGCGGACGTCCACGTTTTAAGTCTGCTTCTCGCGGGTTGCATAGTATTGAAGGGAAAACCAATACAACAGGACTCAAATTCAAAATCGAAAAATCCGTT
>JAZRFL010000078.1:0-1470 GCA_045661365.1 Acutalibacteraceae bacterium
ATGGAAATAGAAATGGCTTCCGGTGGGCAACCCCATTCTTCCAAAAATACTTGATTGATTCGTTCGGCTACCCGTTTTTGAATTTCCGGGTCTTTGGGATACGCTTTAACAGCAATATAAGGCATGGTATGTTCCTCCAAAAGAAAAAAGATATGGTACTTGTTCAGTGTACCATATCTTTTGTTCTTTTTCAACCGTTAATGCACCGTGTGGGCGTTGGGAGCGTGGTAGTCACCGTCACCGGGATCTAATCGACTCACCGTATCGTCCACTATGCTGTTTCCTTTGCTCACCAGGTCGCTGACAGTGCTTTTTCCGTCGCTGACCAAACTGCTGACCATGTTGTCTTCTTTGGTTTTGTTGCCGCAAGCTACCAAAATCAGCAGGGAGCACAATAGGGTCATAAGCAATAAAAGTTGTCTTTTCATGTTCATTCCTCCCACTACAGTATGGCAAAAAAAGGGGAGAATATACATAAAATTTCGTTTTTTCTAATCAGCGTCGGTTTCTGCCGAAAGAATTGTGCCGGTTTGGCTGTGAATGGTGTAGTCGTATTCTACTCTGCCTACACGAAATTCCACCTCGTATACCGAACGACCTTGTTCATTGTCCAACTCGGCCTTGATTCCCATCGCATCGGCGGCATTGATTTGGGCGTGTGCCAATGCGATTTCTATGGCTTTTTGGGAGGTGATTTGGTCGGTGATCAGATTGATGGCGATATCATTTTTTTCTGCTTTTATAATTTCACCGGTTTTGGCATCAATGACGTATTCAAATTTATTGCCTTGTGCAACAAAATCCACTTCGTAAGAGGGGACACCGTCGTCTGTGTCAAAATCCGCTTCGGTTATGGTGGCGTTGTTGACCGTTACTCCTGCGTGGGACAAAGCAATCTCTTTTGCTTGCTGTGGCGAAATGGTTTTTTCCAAAAGGGTGGGGTCGTTTTGCGGCGGTAGGACGGCGGAAACGATGGGATTGTTTTGTTGAGGATAGGATATGTCGGTTTGGGTTTGATGAAGGGTTTCGTTGGTGTTATCGGTGCTGCAAGCCACAAGACCCAACAAAAGGAAAACAAGTAATAAAATGGATAATCGTTTGTACAACATGACAATTCTCCTTTACTTAAAATAAAACGGGCAGAATGTTTCATCCGCCCGTTTTGGTAATTTTATTTGGTGGGCGGCAATCAGTGTCCCATCATGATTTGGGAAATAATATCCAACACCTTGTCGTGGCAACCACCGCAACCGGTGGAGCAATGGGTGACTTTTTGCACGTCTTCATACGCTGCCAATACATTGTCAAAAGTCTTGTGCGTGTCTAAGGCGTTGGCAATATCGGCGTAACTTACTTGCTTGCAGTTGCATACCATATAGTTTTCAATCATGGGATTCCCTCCAAATAATGATGTAGCGATTAAGCGAAGTAACGTTTCAACAGACCTTCAAATGCTTTGCCGTGACGAGC
>JAZRFL010000079.1:0-5885 GCA_045661365.1 Acutalibacteraceae bacterium
TCATTGCGGGTCTGGTGGCTCCCGACGCTGTGGCGCTGATTGGGTTTCTGATGTTCGGCAATCTGATTCGGGAATGCGGCGTGCTCAACAGCCTGTCCGAAACCGCCCAAAAGGTGTTGGCCAACCTGGTAACCATCTTCTTGGGGATCACGGTCGCCACCAAAATGCACTATGCGGCATTTTTGCGGTGGGACACCTTGCTGATTTTGGGACTGGGCTTGATCGCTTTTGTATTTGACACCGTGGGCGGTGTTATGATCGCCAAATTGTACAACCTGTTTGCCAAAAAGAAACTGAATCCCATGATCGGCGCGGCGGGAATTTCGGCATTTCCCATGTCGGCCCGTGTGATCAACAAAATGGGCTTAAAAGAAGACAATCAAAACTTCCTTTTAATGCACGCTGTTGGGGTCAACGTTTCGGGACAAATTGCTTCGGTAATTGCCGGCGGTTTGATTCTGGCTATGTTTAGTTAGACTACTGACTTTAAGGAGGAACAAAACAATGAATGAGACCTTAAGCGTCGTAATGACCCAAACCGAACTGTTTGATCTGGAATCTATGACCGACGTATTGCCCAAAGCAGGCTATGGCTGGCTGGGGGTCTTTGTGGTCACGGTCGTGCTGATCGGTGCGGTATATTTACTCAATAAATTGGGTTCCCGTGGGGATAAATAAATCGTAATACGTAATACGGTTAAGCACCGAGTCGGTTGATTCGGTGCTTTTTTTGTTTTTTTATTTGAGGTCTTGACAAATTACAATTGGCTTGTTATAATGGTTGTGCACGAACACGGTGAAAGGAGGAAGCCCCCGTGACCGTAAAGGAAATTGCCAAATTGGCAGGAACCTCCCGCGGGACGGTAGACCGAGTACTACACAACCGACCGGGCGTGGCAAAAGAGGTACAGGAACGAGTCTTGCAGGTGATCGAAGAGCACAATTTTAAACCCAACGCCCTGGCAAGAGCCCTTTCTCGTAAGCAGGTGCCCAAAACAGTTGGTGTTATTCTTAACAGCATGGGCAATCCTTTTTTTGACGATATGCTGGAAGGGATCGATCAATGCTTGGCCGACCGTTCTTCTTACGACATTACCTTGGAGCTTGTGCAACTTAAGGGGTACCGCCCCGACGAACAGGTAAAGGCGATCAACGATTTGCTGGCAAAGGGAATCGACGGTTTGGTTTTGACCGCCGTGGATCACCCCGCCGTTACCGCCCGACTAAAAGAACTCACCAAAAAGGGAATGCCGATCATTACGGTAAACATTGACTTGAGCGACGTAGCCGCCCGCACCGATTACATTGGTTGTGACTACTTAAAAAGCGGTCGCTTGGCAGGGGGTGCGTTGGAGCTTATGTCTTTTGCCGGTCCGCTGACCGTGGGCGTGGTACATGGCTCGTGTGACGTGACAGGTCACAACCAACGACTAAAAGGGTTTACCGAGGTGACCGACGCGTTGGACGGTGTGACCCTTGCTTGGCAGGTCGCTTGCGGTGACGACGACGACCTTGCCTATCGCCAAACCATGGCGCAATTAAAAACCAACCCGCCCGACGTGATCTACGTGGTGGCAGGGGGTGTGGCAGGGGTGTTGCAAGCGTTGGAAGAAACGGCAGGCAAGACCGTGGCCATTACCAACGATATGCTACCCATTACCCGTGAGTATTTGGACAAAGGTGTGATCAAAGCCACCGTGTTCCAACAACCCTTTGAACAAGGCTACAATGCGGTTGGTCGGCTCATTGACTGTTTATACGGTCTGGATGACGTTGACCCCGCTGTGTATAAAATCTGGATGCGATTGATTACCAAATATCATTAAAAAAACCGAAAAGGAGTTATTACCATGAGCAAAGTTTATTTCCCTACTGTTAACAAAATCGCCTACGAAGGCCCCAAATCCACCAATCCTTTTTCTTTTAAGTACTATAACCCCGAGGAAATCGTGTTGGGAAAACCCATGAAAGACCATTTGCGGTTTGCCATGGCTTATTGGCACACCTTTACCTATATGGGCAACGATCCCTTTGGCGGTGCCAGCATGGCTCGCGATTGGGACGGTGGCGACCCCATGACCCAAGCCAAAGAACGGGTGTATGCCGCTTTTGAATTTATGGAAAAAATGGGTATGGAATACTTCTGCTTCCACGACGTGGACATTGCTCCCCGTGGGGCTACTTTGGAAGAATCCAACCGCAATTTAGACGAGATCGTAGACCTGATCGAATCCGAAATGAAGCGTACCGGCATTAAATGCTTGTGGGGTACCACCAACGCTTTTGGCGATGCCAAATTCGTTCACGGTGCTTCTACCTCTTGCAACGCTACCGTGTTTGCTTACACCGCCGCTCAAATCAAAAAGGCCATGGAAGTCACCAAACGCTTGGGCGGTGAAAACTACGTGTTCTGGGGCGGTCGCGAAGGCTACGAAACCCTGCTGAATACCGATGTAAACCGTGAATTGGATCATTTTGCCGCCATGCTGAAAATGGCCGCCGATTATGCCGACAAGATCGGTTTTACCGGTCAACTGATGATCGAACCCAAACCCAAGGAACCCACCCGTCATCAATATGACTTCGACGCCCAAAGCGTAATCGGTTTCTTGCGTAAATACGGTTTGGAAAAACGGTTTGTGCTGAATATTGAAGCCAACCATGCCACCTTGGCACAACACTCTTTCCAACACGAACTGCCCATGAGCCGCATCAACGGCCTGCTGGGCAGTATCGACGCCAACATGGGTGACCCCATTTTGGGCTGGGACACCGACCAATTCCCCACCAATTTGTACGATGCTACCCTTTGCATGTACGAAGTACTGCAACAAGGTGGTATTGCTCCCGGTGGTCTGAACTTTGACTCCAAGGTACGTCGTGCTTCTACCGATGCCGAAGATCTGTTCCTGGGTCATATTGCCGGCATGGACACCTTTGCCCGTGGCTTAAAGGTCGCCGCCAAAATGTTGGAAGACAAGGTGTTTATCAAAAACATTGACGAACGTTACGCTTCTTACAACACCGAGCTGGGTGCCACCATTGAAAACGGCACCGCCGACTTTGAATCGTTGGAACAATATGCTCTGGCAAACGGCGTAACCAAGAGCCCCTCGGGCAGACAAGAAATGCTGGAAAGCATTCTCAACCAATACATTTTGGAGGCATAATTTATGTATTACATCGGTGTCGACCTGGGGACTTCCTCGGTCAAACTGTTACTGCTTAGTGAAAACGGCATTGAAAAAACCGCCTCTCGCTCCTATCCCGTGGAATTCCCACGGGAGGGGTGGTCTCAACAAAACCCCGCCGATTGGATGAACGGTGTGTGTGAAGCCATGGACGAACTGCTTGCCGACGTGGACAAAACACAGGTGCAAGCCATCAGCTTCGGGGGACAAATGCACGGTCTTGTGTTGTTGGATGAGCAAAATGAGGTGATCCGTCCCGCTATTTTGTGGAACGATACCCGTACCGCTCCCCAAACCGACTACCTTAACAATGTGGTGGGAAAAGACTTTTTGCTGAAAAATTGCGGCAATATCGCCTTTGCCGGCTTTACCGCTCCCAAGGTTCTGTGGGTAAAAGAAAACGAGCCTGAAAACTTTGCTCGCATTCATAAAATGTTGCTTCCCAAAGACTACGTGGCGTTCTGCCTGTGCGGCAACTATGCTACCGACGTGTCAGATGCTTCGGGTACCTTGTACTTCGACGTGGAACATCGTTGCTGGTCCAAACCTATGCTGGACGTATTGGGCGTAACCGAACAACAACTTCCCACCGTGTACGAAAGTCATGAGGTGGTAGGCACCCTTACACCTGCTATGGCAGAGCGATTCGGTTTGAGCGAAAGCGTAAAGATCGTGGCAGGGGCAGGGGACAACGCCGCCGCCGCCATCGGCAACCATATTGTAAACGACGGCGACTGCAACCTGTCGGTGGGTACTTCGGGCACCGTGTTTGTCAGCAGTGATAAATACGCCGCCGACACTAAAAATGCCATTCATATGTTCTGCCATGCCAACGGCAAATACCATTCCATGGCTTGCATGTTGTCGGCCGCTTCTTGCAACGGCTGGTGGGCAGAGAAAATTTTGGGTACCGACGATTTTAAAGGGGAAGAATCGGCTATGGATATTACCGCCGAAAACCCCGTGTTGTTCTTGCCTTATTTAATGGGCGAACGTTCCCCCTTAAACGACCCCGACGTGCGGGGTATGTTCTACGGCATGAGCCTTGCCACCACCCGTGCCCAAATGGGGCAAGCGGTGTTGGAAGGGGTAGCCTTTGCCTTCCGTCATAACATTGAGATCATTCGCTCCTCCGGTATTACGGTCAACAAAGCCAAAATCTGCGGCGGCGGAGCCAAAAGCCCCTTGTGGCTAAGCATGTTTGCCAACATTTTGGGACTGCCCATTTCGGTACCCCAAAAAGAAGAAGGCGCCGCTTTGGGTGCCGCTTTGTTGGCGGCTAAGGGATGCGACGTGGCGGTATATGAAGCCATTTGCCGCAAAACCGACGGCATAAAAACCGTGGTAGAGCCCGATCCCGCTTTGGTGGAAAAATATAACAAGTCCTATGAAAAATGGATGAAATTATATCCTGCCATTCAAGGAATCCGTTAACTGTCAAAAACCGCCTCAAACGAGGCGGTTTTCTTCTGAATGATAATAATTGACATTTTTCTCGGTATCGGTTATAATGGTGCCGTTATTGTAATGAAACAGGAGAGAATGACATGGATCAAACCTTGTATCAAATTTTAGATTGCTTTGCATTAGACGGTGCGGTGACCGACTGTCATGCCCACGGCAACGGCCTGATCAACAAGACCTTTTCGGTAGAGACCGATTCTCATAAACGCTACGTGTTGCAAACCGTCAATCATCATATTTTTCAAGATATTGACCGTTTAATGAACAACATTCAGTTGGTTACCTCCCACCTTGCCGAGCAGACCGACGACCCTCGCCGTGTTATGCACTTGACCCCTACCAAAAAGGGAGACGCCTATCTTGCGTGGCAAGACGGCAGTTTTTGGCGGGTGTTTGAGTTTGTGGAAGATGCGATTTGTCTGGAACGTCCCGAAACCCCTCGTGATTTTTACGAATGTGCCGTGGCGTTTGGGGAATTTCAACAAATGTTAAAGGATTTTCCCGCCGACACCTTATATGAGGTCATTCCCAATTTTCACAACACCCCCGACCGCTTCCGCATTTTTCGTGAGGCATTGGCCGCCGACCGTGTAGGGCGTGCCAAAGAGGTGCAAGCCGAAATCGACTTTGCCCTGTCCCACGAGCAAGAAGCAGGTCAGTTGGTGGCTTTGCTGGAAGCAGGCAAGCTTCCCTTGCGTGTGACCCACAACGACACCAAGATCAACAACGTTATGTTAGATGCCAAAACCCGTACCGCCTTGTGCGTGGTGGATCTGGACACGGTTATGCCGGGATTGAGCCTGTACGACTATGGCGATGCGGTGCGTGGCGGTGCTTCTACCGGGGATGAGGACGAAAAAGACCTGTCAAAGGTAGAACTGGACTTGGCTATGTTCGAGAGCTTTACCAAAGGATATTTGGCGGCTTGCCCCGACTTGACCGACTTAGAGAGAGAATGTATGCCCTTGGGGGTCAAGACCATTGCCTTGGAATTGGGACTTCGCTTTTTGACCGACTATCTTGACGGTGACCGATATTTTGCCACCAAACGAGAAGGTCAAAATTTAGACCGTTGCCGTACCCAGTTTAAATTGGTGCAAGACATTGAAGCCAAATGGAATCAAATGAACGATTTTATCGCCAATTTGTAATACAAAAAAATTGCCCTGCCCACCGCAGCGCGGTTTTTGTTGGTGCAAAAGGAAAGAAAAGGTGAGATACTGATATTAA
>JAZRFL010000080.1:0-4421 GCA_045661365.1 Acutalibacteraceae bacterium
CCGCGATGTTTTCCTTGTCGTAAGCCGCAACGGTGATCGAGAAGGAGTACTTGGAGGGGACGATATTGTTGTCCGCGAGGAGCTTTGCTGCCTCGGAGAGATTTGCAGTGGTGGAGGGGAGTGCGTTGCCTGCCTTGGAACGGAAGGACTCGGATTTGCCCTTGACGTAGGTGTTGAATACACCGTTGGGAACAAGTCCCGTGGCTGCCTGTGCCGCGCCGAGCAGCGTTGCGATCTGCTCACGGTCGATCGCAAGGGAGAGGGCGTTGCGTACCGCTTGGTTGGCAAAGAGCTTGGTGCCGTTGGCTCCATCTGCAATGACTGCGTTCTCATTCAGATAGAATACCAGCGTGGAAAGGGAATCGCGAACGCTTGCATTGTCGTTATCGACCCGTTGTCCTTCATGTATTGAAGAACCCGTTTGTTCTGAGTTGTTTTCATATTTCCCCCTTGTATAACTTCAACCAGTCGTCAAGCCTCATAGTCACCAACCACGGGCGGCGATTCCGCCGGTGAAACAATGCCGGCATTCCGTCGCGGAACTTTTCGCTGTCGCGGATTGCCTGATCCATCGCTTCACCGACGTTCAACCGTTCGACTCTCTTGACTTCGGCATGAATGCCCTTGATGCCGACGACGTCCGGGACTGTCCCAAAGTTTAACGGGTTTCCCGGTGTCGCCGGTATGTCGTGGTCGTTCAAGATATTCGACAGTTCTATTTCGCCGCCGCGCCCTTTCCGCTGTGACGTCTTCATGACAACCACGGCGGGACGGGATCGTCGGCCTGTTTCTTGGACTCGCAGAACTCCTGAGATTCGATAACCACGTCCGTTGTATGGATCGTCTTTCCTTCGCTGTTCGTATACTTGCCGGTCTGGATTCTTCCGACGATCATTATTTTGATTCCCTTTCTGAGATGGTCTCTAGCGAAATCCGCAGTCTTGCCGAACGCGATGCAATTTATAAAATCCGCTTCATCCTTCTTTCCGAAGCGATCGACCGCAAGCGTATACTTGCAGAAGGTATCCCGCACATCCGGATCACGCGTAAGGCGACCCATTAAAATGACCTTGTTCATCCTCAACCCCCTAACTTCCTGATAATTGAAGCATGCTGTTCTTCTGTCAGTTCAGACAGTTCCTTCACACCGCGCTGTGCTTTCAGCTTATCGATGTTCACACCCGCTTCATTCAGCTGCTGTTCCAGCGCTTCACCGCGTACCTTCCCGATCTGGTTGTTTGCGACAGCTGCGATCATTTTCTGGTTCGTGACCTCTTCTTCGTATTCTTCGGTGTCAGCGTCCTTCGTGTCGTCGATCAGGAAAAGACCGTTCAGCGCATATTTGCGTGCATAGGTACTTGCCGTGCCGGTTATTTGGGAATCATCCATGCCTTTCTTGTTTTCCGCTTCCCTTGCGTATGCTGTCACACAATATGTGGTTCCACCCGCTTCCAGACTTGCATTCGCCACCACATACACACGTCCGCCGACTTCCGCGACATGGTCATACATGATCAGCGTAGCGTCATACTTCTTCAGGATCGGCTTGACCGCTTCCAATATGTCTTCACAGCTTCTGTACTTATACCCACCGAAACTGTTCATCCTGTTTTTCGGCGCTTTCAGTTCATTCTGAATGTCTGTCAATACACTCATTCTTTCACCCCCATTGTTCAGCCATAGCTTTTGCTATTCCGTCAAATGTCTTACTTCTTGCCTGTTTCGTTCGTGGGTCATTCCATGCAAGGATTTTCCCGTTTTCATCTTTTACATACCAACTATTTCCAGAATACCCGCCGGTTCTGCCGTTGCTGTGAATGCGTTCCGGCTCTACCCAGTGCGTCGGCAATAGCGGCGGCAGATTCTTCAGCCATAAACAGGTGCTTTTCCCGTATGGATGACCGAACATATATGGCTGAATTGTCTGATCTGGTTTTCTGTATGCCGTGTTCATGATGCCGATCGGATTTTCGACCGCTACCATTTCCGCATTTGCATAAACCATGTGCATGAAGAACACGATCGCACTGTATCTGTCTTTGTACCTCTGTCTTGCCCTGTCGCCGTATTTTTCCACGTTGAACCATGCGTTTCCGCTCACCGTCAAAAATGTGCAAGGCGGATGTGCTATGATCAGATCCCATTTCTCTACGCTATGAATTGTTTTGTTTTCCGTGACAAATACCCCCCCGACAGAATATTCAGACAATCGTCTATTATGTGCCATTCCGGATGACCGCCGGAACAGGGTATTACGTCACAGGAATACGCTTCATGACCGCGATTTCTGAAAGCTTTGCACACTGTCTGCGATTCTTCGCACGCTATCAAAACCTTCATCCGATCACCCCCCACGCTATTCGGTTTTCAATGTCCACTTTCTGTTCCCGAAGCCAGTCATACGCACAGTCGTCGCAGTATAGTTCCCCGTCTAATTCGTATGCGTAGTCTTCTTGAATGTGTTCGTGGCATTTCACACAGACCGGGCGGCGGTTTAGTTGATCGTCAAGTTCATTCATATACGCTTCCGCGTCCCTTACCGGGTTATCCGTCCTGATCATCGTTGTCATCCCCCTTCATACTTTCATCGCGTCAAGCCTTCCGGCACTCCGATTTTTGTTATATATTCCGCGGAATATTTCGGAATACAGGAACAGCGAATTAGAATGTATACCCGAACCGATTCTTCGCAATGCTTGATAATCGCCCGCTATAGATACGAACGATGTCTTTTTTAATTTTTTTGAAAATGATTTTCTATCTATTAGCGGATAATTTGAAACGAAGTAAATAAATCCCGCAAGCATTGCCGCGTCTGTATATATGACGGAAATATCAGAAGCACATTCTTTTAAGTATTCCAAAGCATCGACAAACTTGTGATATCCGACCGCTTTCAACACTTGCAATAATGTTTTGTGACCTCTCACGCGGTTTTCGGCGTTACTGTTAAATGAATAAGGTGTGTTTGTAGATTCTAATGCGTCAATATATGCACACGCTTCCGCGTCGCCCATTTTCACACGCGCCCTTAATGTTTCGCCAAAAGACGGTTTTTTTGCCCCTGTATTTAATGAAACAAACATCGCGGCTTCGTCGCTCACTTTAAGATCATAGAATACTTTCGCTGGAAGATAGCAATCATTTCCCTTTGCTTTCAGAGCGGCTAATCTTGTATGATTCCCGTCAATGGCATAATCACCGTCTGACCTTCTGGACACGTAAAGCATATTTGCGAAATCGTCGTTCCATCCTTTCGCGATCTTATTGATTCTGTTTTCGTTTTCTTTCCTTTGATAGCTATAATCAACTTTCAGCGATTTGCAACGCACGTTTTCATATACTGCCTGTTTATCTTTCTTGATCATTGTCGTCCTCCCATTCCATAATCCGCTGTTCGATCTTTGCGACGATCTTCTGCGGTTTAATGCCGTTCATAACGAACAGCGCTGTCATAAGCGCATCATCAGCGGTGTGGTTGTAGTCCTGGAACACGACAGTAAATATGCCTTGCGCAGTCTTTACAACGTCACCGACCAGTATGCTGCTGAATAGCGGTGCAATAAGAAGGTGCGTCCCGCCGTGTTCATCCCTTCCGATGATGCAGTCAAAACTATCTTTTTCTGGTTTCTTCATCTGTTCTATCCTCTTTCCTTTGCTTACAGAATGGACAGTCATAATCGCCCGGATATGTTGATGTGAGAATCACACACCGCTTTTGCTTCCGATACTCTTGTTTCGCGAAGCATTCACGCATATCGTGACACGGTGGCGAAGTGTATATATCGATCATTGATTTGACCTCTGAAATGCTTTATTATGTAGTTGTTCGAATTCCACCAATTCGGATACCATTGATTTTGAGTCGCTTTGCAGAGCGGCTCATTTTAGTAACAGAAGTACATAGTCGAATATGACGTAGATAGTGTCTGATAGACTCCTGTCCCTTGCGGAAAATTCGCTTGCCACACCACTTCCGGCGGGAATTTGCTTCCGTTTTCCAGAAGATCTATTGATACTTCCATCACATCTTCCGTCGGAACCGCATTCACGAATGTTCCAGACATCACAGGCCGGTACTGTCCAGGCTGATTCACTACCTCAGTGATCGTATTCGGGAATCGTTCATCAGCGACCCGATTCAGGACAACACTTCCGACACCTTCCATCATTTCGCGTTCACAGTAACCAGCTTCGCACTGGATTATGTGACTCAGTACATACAGATCTTCTTCGGAGTACATCGCTTCCGTTTCTGTTTCGGCAGAACACGCACCAGCAAGAGAAACCGCCAATAGAATTGCAAACCCTTTCATGCTCTCACCCCCTTATACGGGTTAAACCATTCTTCCGCCCATGCACGCGCATCCTGTTCGCGCATCCGGCTGTTCTTGCGGTGTCTGAAGTCGGAGGCCAAGCGG
>JAZRFL010000081.1:0-7953 GCA_045661365.1 Acutalibacteraceae bacterium
GAAACGGCAAAAGCAAGAAGAAGCTCTTCGCAACAACGTTCAAATCGGTGATGAAATTATTACCATCGCAGGCGTATACGGTCGTGTGGTTGCAGTAAAAGAAGATTCTTTTATCATTGAATCCGGCCCCGATCGTTCTAAACAACGAATTGCACGTTGGGCAATTCAGCAAAACCTAACGGTACACGAAAACTAATTGTTGCATAAAATTAAACTCCCAATCATATTTTCCTGTGAGAGAATATGATTGGGAGTGTTTTTTATGAAAAAAACGAATAAAATCACAAAAGAGGGAAGTAGGCTTACCTCAATTCTAAAAGGGGCGATTACCGCACTGATTATTGCCGGTGTTTTACTTGTTGTAGCATCCGTGTTTTACAATAATACAGATTTATCAACGACTATTATCCAGTTAATTTTATGCATTATCTTGGCAGTTTCATCCTTTTTCGGTGGTTGGATATCATCGAAACATTACAGAAAAAGCGGCATGCAAAACGGTGCGATATGTGGCTGCTTATTATTTGGTACTATTACATTTATCGGTTGCATCATCCACGGTTTTGCTTTTACTCCATTTACGTTGTTTAAAGCAGCAACAATAATCATGTGTGGCGCTTTCGGTGGAATCATCGGAATCAATCGGTTGGCAAAACATAAAATGAAATTATAAAAACACAGTTGCTTGTGTTTTAAAACGCGTGTAAACAATACATCGTGTGGTTTACATAAATAAGTCTACATAATTTTATTGACAGGTTACATAATTTTGTTTACATAATATTGCTTTGATTAAAAATATTTTAAATTATTAGAAAAAACACTTGAAATAACAAGTAAAATGGGGTATAGTTAGATACAGATAAAGAAGCTATATCTTGTTCATTCTATCATAATCACCGTTTTTCTAACGGTGATTTTTCTTGGAATTGTTTACATAATTCTAACAAATTCCATATGTATGACATTGTTATGCGTTCTTTATAACAATCAATCTATATATAGTGTGCATAGTTTTTTCTCTGTTTTCATATCTTGTAAGGACAAGATCTATTAAAGGGTGAGAAACTGTGTTAAAAAAATTAAACAATCAATGGCTGGCAAATACCATCACTTACTTGTCAGAAAACGTTCGTTTTGTCTGTATGACCGCTTCGTTGTTGTCGGGTATTTTAATCGGCGCATTGCTGATTCGAAATGACCTGCTTCACGAATTTACTGACACATCGCAAATGCTCTCAGATTTTATTTCGGCACGCACTCAAAACAGTTTTGGTGTCTTATTTGCGCATTCTTTTGTTTCATCATCGTTATATATATTGATTGCTTATTTTTTGGGACTATTTTTACTGGGCGCAGTACCTTCGATTATTTTGCCGGCAGTGCGCGGTTTGGGTATTGGCGTAGTATGTGGCTATTTATATGCTACCCACGGTCTCCAAGGAGTTGCTTTTACATTTCTCATTGTTTTACCATGCACATTTTTACAGTGTATAGTGTTTATGATGGCGTGTAAGGAAGCATTTGTGTTTTCTTCTTGTATGTTTAGGCACTATTTTCAAAAGGCCTACCATCCATTGGAAAGCGACCTATTAAAAAAATATTCCATTCGTTTTGCCGTATTGTTCTTATTTACCGCTTTGATCTCACTTCCCGATTCACTTCTATCAAATGTATTTATCGGCATTTTCGGATTTTAACACATGGAGGATGCGTTAAAATGACAGAAGTTAAAAACCAGTTTCAACATTACTTAACAGAGACACGCAAGGTCTCTGTCAATACCTTGCAGTCATATTTACGTGATATTGATCAGTTTTTTGAATATTTACGTGTACGAGATATTCATCCCTTTCATGCAACCTCTGATCGTATCGAAAAATTCATTAAAACCATGGAGAGTACCGGATTGTCAAAATCCACGATTTCTCGCATGATGGCAACTTTGCGCTGTTTTTATCGTTTTGCGGCAATTGAAGGTATGAGTTCTGCGAACCCAACCGGAGGCGTTCAAACCACAAAATCTGAAAAAAAATTGCCTCAAATTTTAACAGCCAAAGAAATTGAACTTCTTTTAGCCCAACCGGATATCACTGATTTAAAAGGATGCCGTGACAAGGCTATGCTTGAACTATTATACGCCACAGGGATTCGTGTAAGTGAATTGATCGATTTGAATATTGATGATATTAATTTACAATTAAGCGTTTTATATTGCAGAGGAAGCAAGAGTGAGCGGATCATCCCCATATACGACGAAGCAAGAGATGCGATTGCCGACTATTTAAAACGCGTACGCAACGCTGTGATTTTAGATTATGGTGAAACAGCATTATTCACCAACATGAATGGTTCTCGCATGACTCGTCAAGGTTTTTGGAAAATCGTTAAAACCTATACCCAATCCGCTAACATAAAAAAGGACATTACCCCTCATACTTTACGACATTCTTTTGCCACTCATTTGTTAGAAAATGGCGCACAATTAAAGGATATAAAAGAAATGTTGGGGCATTCTGATATTTCCTCTACGCAAGTATACGCAAAAGTCGTGAAAGAACGTTATAAAAACGTTTATGCTAATTGTCACCCCAAAGCAAAACGCGCTTAAACATTTAGGAGAAAGTAACTATGGCATTATTTAATTACAACAAACCCGGTCCCGGAATCAGCAAAAACAGCGGATATCAAGTAAACCGTTTTGCTTTGTATTTTCAATTGTTAGGTCGCAAATTTTGGAATATTTGTGTTTTAAACCTAATTCTTGTTTTATTTTCGTTGCCTTTTGGCGGGGCGGCTGTCGCACTATTTAACATATTAAAAAACGTGCATTTTTTTCTATACAGCGATTTTCGTCTCATTTTAATCGTATCCGGACTACCGTTTATGTTTTACGGTCCTGTTTTAGCGGCAGCTTTTAAAGTTGCTCGAGATTTTGCCAGAGAAGAACCTGCTTTTGTTTTTTTGGATTTTGTTAACACCATAAAGAAAAACGTTAAAAAGCCGATCATTTTATCTGCAATGTTTTACTTTCTTTTTGCAGCCTTGACATTTGCCATTCCGGCGTATTACACGACACCTGGTATTGGCATTTACGTTCTGTTTCCATTATGTCTGTTTGCTACTCTGGTATTGATCATGATCCAGTTTTATGTGTATACCATGTCGGTGTGCTTTGACCTTACTCTCAAAGAAGTATTGAAAAACGGTTTGATTCTCGCCATGGTATCAATGGGACAAAACATATTAATTTTATTTGTCTTACTGTTTCTCTTGCTCGTTTGCGTTTCTTTCTTCATGGTTGCATTAAGCGGTACGATTATTATGTTTGGCTTTTTGATCATTATGTTAGCTTGTTTCTTGCCGACATTTTTCTTGTTTACTTGCGCTTTTGTAACACATCCCATTATGCAACGCTATATCGTTGAGCCGTATTACGAAGCAAACCCACAAAAAACGTCGGCTGTTTTACAAAAGTCCTCTGACTCCGGATTATTTGCCAACAATCCGATCGAAGAAAAGGAAATCCCGGAATACGTATATCACAACGGACGCATGGTACATCGCTCGGTATTGGAAAGTGAAAGTCTGTTTGACGATGAACGAAAAATCGGACCTGATCGCAAATAAGATCACAATCTAAAATAAAGAGTGAAATTGCTAATTAGCAATTTCACTCTTTTGTTATTATTTAATCCCAAGCGTGTTCTTGAATTACTAACAATGCGACCAATTTCTCCAAAACCTCAAAGTCAGAAGAACCATAATAGTCGGCAATATAATTTTTGCCCGCTTGATTCCAATATATTTTAAAATGATCATTACTGCCAACAACACGGTAAACATGAAATTTTAAAACCGAAAACGTATTATCGGTTTGTACCGATTTATTAATGACCGCAAACACAGGATTTTCGCCTTGACCACTCGTTTCCGGAATGACAACATCGGCATTATCGAGGGGAATGCAAACGATTAAATCATAGTTACCGCTTTCATTGTAGCTTCCATGAATATTTACGTAATAATAACACAGACCTTTGTCCGAAACCTCTAATTGATACAGTTGAAAATCATCATTTCCAGCACCCAACGTTGGCGCATAAAAACATCCGTCAACAAACAAGCGATCCCACAAATTTTTCTGCTCTTTTTCCTCTTCTGTGCTTGGATTTTGAAACGGTTCGTCCCACTCTTGCGGCGGTGCATCACCGACAACAATATCACCGGATCCTCCGGTGGTTGGCGGATCCACGGCATCGGAACCGCCACTTGTTGGCGGATTTGTTTCAACATCCTCCCCGCCAACATCCGGTTTAGGAGATCCCGTAGGATCGTTATTACCTGAAACCACTGTGCCGGGAATCAAATTTTCCGGTGGCAAAAAGCTCGGTATATTTTGATCTTTTACACCAACCAAATCACGTAGATCAAGAACCAAATCTCCGATATTGCTGTACTGTAATTTCAGCACGGCACTTTTGGGTGGTATAAAAGGAGAATTTTGGGATACAACATCGGAAGTAGGGGAGTCGATTGAAATATCGGAAGGCATACTGTTTTGAATAGAGACAGAAGGTAGTGACGACGGCATATTTACTGCCGGCAGACTTGACGGAGCCGAAGGAGAGTGGGGGAGAGATGGTTCATTTGAAACGGATACATGTGAACTTGTAACATCGGGAAACGGCTTATTGTATACATTAAACGTCGCCGTTCCTATAGCACCAATCAAGCACACACAAACAAGTGGAATACCGATACAAAGAATTTTTTTCGTTCGCTTTTGCTTCGCAACCAAATATGCCTCTCGGCGCTCAAACAACTCTTGCGCCATTTCATTATAATCCTTCATATTCGTATCCCTCCTTTAATAATAAATCTTTTAACGATTGTTTTGCTCGAAACAGTAAATTGGCCACTTGCTTTTGGTTTTTATGTACAACACGCGCTATTTCCGCGTTTGAAAGCAACTCGAAATAAGCGAGATACAAAACCTCACTATACTGTGGCAAAAGCCTTGCAATAGTCCGATGCAATAAAATCTTTTCTTCTTTCATCAGATATTGTTTTTCAATACTGATTTCTTCTTGTTGCATCATGACAATACCTTCATCAGGAATATCAACTATTTTGGCTCTTGATTTCAGATAATCTACAGCCATGTTACGTCCAATGGTATACAGCCATGTCTTAAAATTAGAAATCTCGGTAAACCTTGGTTTTTTAATCAGCAATTTAAAAAACGTGTCTTCAGCCAAGTCCTCTGCAACGTAAATGTTCTTAACATAGCTGTTGATAAAAAGGATTAAGCCGTCTTTATACAGTTTTATAATTTCGGTAAATCCTTCATCGTCACCGGACAGAAAACGGCGATATTGAGCAGCACCGTTATCATTATCCATAAACAAGCTCCTTTGTTTCATTTATTAAACGATCAAAACAGCAAATTTACTCACTAAAAATTTAAAATTTTTAATTTTTTTCATTTATTTGGTTTAAAGGATTCGCATTAATCGCATCTTGTATCTGTGTAGCCGACAAATGTGTATAAATTTCTGTCGTCCCTAAGTTTTCGTGTCCCAAAATATCTTTTAAAATTCGAATATCGACCTGACCATGTTGATACATTAACGTAGCCGCCGTATGGCGCAACTTATGAACAGACAATCCTCTGCCGCCCAATCCAGCCTTATCCAAGTATTTATATACCAGTTCCTCAACCATACGTGAACTGATTCTTTTCTTAAAACGGCTTAGAAACAATGCATTTTTGTCTTTAACACCATCTACAGGACGAACCTGCATATAAACGTGTATCGCTGAAATACACGCTTGGTTTAAATAGACAATTCGCTCTTTATCGCCTTTACCAAGCAAACGCAGGGTTCCGTCATCTCTTATATCGCTAATATTGATTCCGCACAACTCAGATAATCGCATTCCGCAATTCAAAAATAAGGTTAAAATACAGTAATCTCGTTCGCGATTTGGGCCGTCAACCGATTGCAACAATCGAACAGATTCTTCCAAAGTTAAGAATTTAGGTAAGGATTTTCGTATTTTAGGTGTATCTAATTCTTCCATAGGGTTTTGCGACAGCAGATGCACTTTATTGGTTAAATATTTAAAAAAAACTCTAAGTGAACAAGCTTTGCGTGCGCGTGTGGCCGCATGATTATCTCGCTCGTCAATACAATAATTCATAAATCCAAAAGCATCACTTAACGTAACCGATTGAATTAGTACTATATCGACATCTTGAATCGAAATGGAATTAAAATTAATTTCTTCCGCCAAACCACGTGTAACTTTAATGTAGCGAAAAAAAGTCCGAAGATCTTTATAATATTCATCAATCGTTAGTTGTGATTTTCCTTTAACCACAAGCATATGGTTTAAGAAATCTCGTACAATTGGTGCAGTAGTGCGTATTTCTTGCGTATATTTGCCCATTTGCGTTTACCTCTCCCCTCAATTGCGGAAAATATTGATTTTCTTCAATTATAACACAATTATATTCTCATGTCAAGTAATCATTTCATCTATACACAGAGATCACGCTTACTCCCCCTTATATTGTTTTCTTATTGGCGGTTTCTGTATCAATCAGCAAACTTACCCTGAAAATCCAATTGATCCGATTACAGATGTATTTATGCTTTGTCCAATTTGCGTTAATTTTTCACCGTTACCATAACGCAAATATCATATAATTGTACAAAAGCTCATCGCCGGATTGTTTTCAATTAATAATCCATCATTGACTATCCATTCAAATTAACACAATAAATTTCGGCATAAGCCGTAACCATAATAACGATATATAAAGAAATAGTATTATTACTAATTATGCGAAATGCACTAAAGCGATTGTTTCGCTTCCTTATAAGTACCAATAACAAAACAACAGTCGCTAAGTGGAGATCCCCTTTAGCGACTGTTGTCGATCACTATTTAAATATTTTCCGCAATTCGTTCATAAGCTTCGCGAACATTATGAACGCCAATCAACTCAATTTTATCTGTTAATTCATTCACATTCTTTAGATTATTGTAGGGTAATATGCAACGTTTAAAACCAAGGCGTGCCGCCTCAGTCACTCTTGCTTTGGCACTATTCACAGCACGTATTTCGCCTGCTAAACCGATTTCTCCAAAAGCAATGACATCCTCCGGCATCGGTTTATCTTTTAGTCCCGAAACCAACGCCATTGCGACAGTTAAATCGGCAGAAGGCTCGTCTAACCGTAATCCGCCAATTACATTAACATATACATCCAAATTGGAAAAGAAATAACCTCCCCTCTTTTCCAATACAGCTAAAATCAAATTCATGCGATTATAGTCAAAACCTGTACACATGCGACGTGGATTACCAAACGGGGTGGCAGAAACCAATCCCTGTACTTCTGCCAATATGGGACGTGAACCCTCCATCACGCAAGCTACGCAGGTGCCCGCAACATTTTTAGGTCGGCCCGAAAGCATCATAAGTGATGGATTTTCTACCTCATATAAGCCTTTATCGCCCATCTCAAATACGCCGATTTCGTTGGTAGAACCAAAGCGATTCTTCACCGCGCGCAAAATACGATAGGACATATTTCTCTCGCCCTCGAAATACAAAACCGCATCTACAATATGTTCTAATACCTTTGGACCCGCAATCGCTCCGTCTTTGTTAACGTGCCCAACAATAAAAAACGGGATTTCCATAGATTTGGCAACTTTTAAAAAGCAATTGGTGCATTCTCTGATTTGAGTAACGCTACCGGGTGAAGAACTGATTGGTTCCAAATTCATGGTTTGAATTGAGTCAACAATAACCAGATCCGGCTTATTTAATTGGATATAACCAACAATCGATTCTACGTCAGTATCACACATAATAAACAAGTTAGGTGCATGTACGCCCAATCGAGAAGCACGCAATTTGATTTGACGTTGCGA
>JAZRFL010000082.1:0-3874 GCA_045661365.1 Acutalibacteraceae bacterium
GCCACCGGCGCCGCCCACCACACACCAGCCGCCCACAAAATAGGATCCGGCGCCGGGCCGATACTGTACAACAAAAGGGACACTGTCCACATTATGGGACAGTGCCCGGAAGGGGCCGGAGGGAGGCGGGAGCCGTTGACACTTTGTCAGCAATGATATATAATAAAAGAAAAAGAGAGGAGCCCAAACAATGGACATGAACAAATACAACAAATGGATATCGAACCTGTTTGCAAAACTGCCGTTTTCGCAGCCGTTTGACTTTACGGAAAAAGAGAGTAATATTTTTGCTCATACCGCGTACATGTTAGACCGCACACAAAGCATGTTCGAATACAAGGGACTTCCGGACACGATCCCGCAGCGCGTTCTTGAATTATATTTACAAATCAATGGAAACTGTTGTTTTACAAAATACAAAGGCGAATACTATGTTTTTACCGGCGGACTAGGCGGCGAACCGGACGAATACTACCGGCCCACCATATACACAATCGCAAATCCGGCGCTGAATTATACAGCAAATCTGAAAATCCACGCAGAATGTGTTGGGGTACCAAACGACGCCATGTTTTTAGGTCTTATGCCGATATTTAACAGGTACGAATCACAATTAGCAGAAAATGAATTATCAATAAACATAGCAATCGTAAACAGTCGAATCATAGATCTTATAAGCGCAAGCGACGACAGCACAAAGGCTAGTGCCGAACTATTTCTTGAAAATATCAAAAAAGGAAAAAACGGCGTTATCGGCGAAAATGCGTTTCTTGAAGGTATCCGGGCGCAGCCATACGGCACAAGCGGAATGGGAAACGCAATCACGCAACTTATAGAAGCGGAACAATATTTGAAAGCGTCACTATTCAATGAATTAGGGCTAGACGCGAACTATAACATGAAGCGGGAATCTCTATCTATCGCCGAATCACAAATGAATAACGACGCCCTGTTGCCGTTAGTTGACAATATGTTGAAAAGCAGGCGCGACGCATTAGAAAAAATAAACGAAATGTATGGTCTTGATATTTCCGTTGACTATGCGTCAAGTTGGAAAGACAATGTAGAAGAACTAGAAATAGCACACGAACAGGAAGAAAGCGAAGCAACAGAAGAACAGGAAACACCGGAGGCGAATGAAGATCCGGAAACTCCGACAGAAACAGAAGAGCCTGAAAGCCAGGAAGAAGAGGAGGATAAAGAAAATGAAGACGCTGAATGAAGTATATAATAATTGGTTAACCTCCGGCGGCGTATTTTCCGACATGATGTCGAATAATATTGCGACACCATGGGACAGCTCAATTGATAAAAACCTTGATGTCATGTATCACGGAAACCGGAGCGGAAATAAGAAAATATCGCCGCTTGTTAAAACTATTATGTCCGGCGAAACTTTAACAGCGGCAGAACGTCAGTTGATCGCTGAAACAATTAGCGCCCTCTACATGAAGAATTGGGAAAAGTCATACGCGACATATTCTTTTATTTACGACCCCATCGAAAACTATAATATGCGCGAAGTAATGACAGACGACACGACAGAGCACCAGTACGCAAGCAGCAACACACGCACAGACAATCTGTCACACGCGAAAACAGGAACAGAGCAGAAAACTGTCAATCTGTCAGACGCTGAAACGAAGAACCTAACCCACGGAAAGAGCGGAACGGAAGCGACCGGATATAATAGCACAGATACGAAAACGCTGAACACAACACACAAGAAAGAAGGCACCGATGAAACAGAATACGACACAACAGACGAACTCACTTTCACAAACCGCGAAAGAACAAAAACGGGGAACGAACACACAGAAGACGAAACAACAACAACCCCGGGAATAACAACAACAGAAACAGAAAAAATATACGGTTTCAATTCTTCCACCGGAGCAAACGACACGCAGAAAATAACGTCAAAAGACGGCGAAGACGTAGTAAACGAAGACAAAACAGTCACATATAACAATATCAAAGAAACCGAATCAGGCAAAGAGACAACAACGCACGGCGGAACAGATACTATCACTTATGACACAACCGAAAGCGACGGCGGAACAATTACCGACGCAAAGACCGGAACAGACACAATAACATACAACCTAACAGAAACGGAAAGCGGAACCGACACAATAGCACACACGGGAACGGACACAATGCTTTACAATACGACGGACACCGACACGGGAACCGAAAAGACCGACAGAAGCGGAAAAGATACGGATGTTCGAAACTATGAACTCACGAGATCCGGAAATATCGGCGTCACAACGTCGCAGCAAATGATCGAAGCGGAGCGCGACTTGTGGATGTGGAACTTTTTCGAAGAGGTCGTATTTCCTGATGTTGACAGAGTGTTAGCACTTGTGGTATATTAAAAGAGAGGTGATAGCATGAATTATGTTTTAATTCCTATTTTATCGACAGATGGTCAAACGGTTGACGGGATCGTAACAGAAATTATTGAGAACGGTCTTCTTATTAATGCTGATGAACTTGTTTATGTCGGTATTGATGAGACACAAATTGACGCACTGTCAGAGGCGGATACTTTCAGATGTGCCTATGCTGAAACTGTAAGCGGCACAGTTGCGGTTTTTGCCTCCACGGTAGACCAGTTAGACCACTATTGTGTATTAACAGCAGCGGACAGCGGGTCTTATAATTATGAGGCGGCGGCGTTTTCCAGTACTTATGGTAATGATGAACTGTATTATATGGAAACCGAAGCGATACCGGACGAATACTTAAACGAAAATATTCCAGTTTATGACACGGTGTCAGCCGCGCTCGAAGCGATGATTGAACCGGAACCCGAACCGGAACCGGAACCAGAGCCGGAGCCAGAACCCGAACCAGAACCCGAACCGGAACCAGAACCGGAACCGGATCCCATAAATAAAGGAAGGAGTCTTAAGATGAACGGCGGATATGTTTTAATTAATGCGGCAGGCGTCGATCTGTCCGCGGAAAACGCGAAAACGATTGAAGGCATTTATGCCGATTTCTATCGCGCTATGGACACAAACAAACCTATCTATTTGTACAATGTAGTTGATGACGCTGCACTGTTGACACCCTGTCACTGCGTTTGCTCCATTAGCGAAACGGTTATTACCGCGACTTGTGCAAATGGAAAAGCGTTCACTATTACGAGCGCGAACCTTGTAACAGTAGTTTCTGAATAAAAGAAAGGAGTTGAGACAATGTTAGTAACTCAGATTTATGAAATTTTGAATACTATCACACAGGAAATTTTAGGCGATAGTATTGTGGTTAACGAAGATTTAAGCAACGTTGTTGACATCGGAAAAGCATTCGCGGACCTGGACAACGGGCTTGATAACTATGTCCGCAGGCTTCAGGACCATATAGGCAAAATGGTTTTTGTTGATCGCGTATACGGCGGCCGCGCCCCGAAAGTATTAATGGACGGATGGGAATACGGCTCTATCATGGAAAAAGTACGGGCAAAAATGCCGGACGCAACAGAGAACGAAAGCTGGGAATTACAGGACGGCGCGTCTTACGACCCGAATATTTTTACGGCACCGGAAGTATCTGTCAAGTTCTTTAATAAACGCGTGACTTTCGAGATCCCGATTTCATTGACAGAGCGTCAGGTTAAGTCTAGTTTTTCCAACGCGTCGCAGCTGAATGCTTTTTATAGCATGATCAAAACCGCTATTGAAAATAGCATGACAGTAAAACTTGACAGTCTTATTATGCGTACTATTAACGCCGGAATCGCTGAAACATTGGCGAGCGAGTTTCCGGGAAATACCGGATATGACGCAGCGTCAGGCGTGCGCGCTGTCAATCTTCTGTATAAATATAATAACGAAGTTCTTGCCGCTGGCGCTACTCCGTT
>JAZRFL010000083.1:0-4605 GCA_045661365.1 Acutalibacteraceae bacterium
GACGATATTATTGCCAACCCGAAAAAATATGCACATGCGTGTGATGGTAAAAAATTGGCTACCTTGTTTTTTGAACCCTCTACCCGCACTCGTTTGAGTTTTGAAGCTGCTATGTATGAATTGGGAGGCAACGTCATCAGTATGGCTTCGGCAGGTTCCAGCTCTGCATCTAAAGGGGAAAGTGTTGCCGATACCGCAAAGACCGTTTCTTGCTATGCTGACATAATTGCCATGCGTCATCCCAAAGAAGGTGCTCCTTACGTTGCTTCTATCAATGCTAGCGTGCCTGTGATCAATGCAGGGGACGGCGGTCATAATCATCCTACACAAACTTTGGCGGACTTGCTTACCATTTATCGTGAAAAAGGCCGTCTGGACCACCTGACCGTTGGCTTTTGCGGTGACTTGAAATTTGGGCGCACCGTACACTCGTTAATTACCGCTCTTTCTCGTTATGTCGGCATTAAATTTGTTTTGATATCTCCCGATGAGTTGAAATTACCCAGTTATATCAAGAAGGATATCATTCAAAAGAATAATCTGGAATATGTGCAAACCGCTGATTTCGAATCGGTTCTGCCTGAACTGGATATTTTGTATATGACCCGTGTGCAACGGGAACGTTTTTTCAACGAAGAAGATTATCTCCGCTTGAAGGATAGTTACATTTTAACTCCCGACAAAATGAAATTGGCAAAAGAAGATTGTAGTGTTTTGCATCCCTTGCCCCGTGTGAATGAAATTTCGGTTGCTATTGACAATGATCCTCGTGCCTGTTATTTTAAACAAGTCTTTAACGGCAAGATCATGCGTATGTCATTAATTCTGAAACTGCTGGAGGTAGAAGTATGAAAATAGATTCTATTCAAAACGGTATTGTAATTGACCACATCACCGCCGGCAAAGGTATGGAAATTTATCGTTTGCTGAAATTAGATAATTTGGATTGTTCTGTTGCTATTATTAAGAATGTACATAGTCGCAAAATGGGGCGTAAGGATATTATCAAAATAGATGCGGCAATCGATTTAAATATGGATATTTTGGGCTATGTGGATCCCGGCGTAACCATCGACATTATTCGCAATGAAATGTTGGTGGAAAAACGTCGTGCCGATTTGCCTGAACGCCTTGAAAATGTGTTGTATTGCAAAAATCCTCGTTGCATTACGACTACAGAACAAGAGTTGCCTCATGTTTTTCGGTTGACCGATCGGGACAATCACGTTTATCGTTGTATGTATTGCGATGTAAAAGCAAAATAGTATCTTTGCACCTCAAAAGCACATGGGGCTTTTGAGGTGCAAGCTTTTTAAGCGAAATTAGTAGTTTTATTGTAATTCTTACAAAATTCAAACAATTGGATCTCAATATATTTGTCGAAAAATCTCACTTCCTCTGCTTGACAAAGATGAGTGAAATATGGTATACTTTCTCTTGTAGTTTTTATAAGAGATGTGCCCGCAGAAGTACAATATCTTCTGTATGACGTGCATCGACGTTTTCTGTGACTGACGGAGTAAATGTGGAGTACCACAAAGGAACAGAAAATGCTTATCGCCGACCGTCTGGGCACACTTACCATTTCGCAGTGTAGGTGTGTCCTTTTGTATTTTTCAGGAGGTCTTTTTATGAAAAAAATTGCCATTATGATGGGTAGCGACAGTGATTTGCCTGTTGTCGAGAAGGCTATTGCTGTTTTAAAACAATTTGATGTACCGTATGAGGTTCATGTGTATTCTGCGCATCGTACGCCGGAAGAAGCAAAAGATTTCAGCGTGAATGCTCGGAAAAATGGTTTTGCAGCGATTATTGCCGCTGCAGGAATGGCTGCTCATTTGGCTGGTGCAGTTGCCGCTAACACAACATTGCCTGTTATCGGAATCCCTGTTGCTTCTGGTGGTTTAGGTGGTATGGACGCCTTGCTGGCAACCGTGCAAATGCCCACCGGGATTCCTGTTGCAACCGTTGCTGTAAACGGTGCCGCTAACGCAGCTTTGCTGTGTGTGGAGATGCTGGCAATTACCGAACCCGTTTTGGCGGAAAAATTAGATCAAAAACGTGTGGCCGACAAAGCCGCTGTTTTAGAAAAAGACAAACGAATTGCTGAACAATTTAACGCATAATTTTTGGGAGGAATTTATCATGGAAAAACAAGTACAATTGTACGAAGGAAAAGCAAAAAGAGTTTATGCTACTGCAGACGAAAATTTGGTGATCGTTTCTTATAAAGACGACGCTACTGCGTTTGACGGCACCAAAAAGGGCACGATTATGGGTAAAGGCGCCATCAATAATCGTATGTCTAACTATTTAATGCAATTGTTGGAAAAAGAAGGGGTTCCTACCCATTTTGTTGAAGAATTGTCTGATCGTGAAACGGTAGTTAAAAAGGTTTCGATCGTTCCTTTGGAAGTAATCATTCGTAATATTTCTGCTGGTTCCTTTGCTAAACGTTATGGTGTGGAAGAGGGTATTACTTTTAAGCGTCCTACCATTGAATTTTCTTACAAAAATGATGATTTGCACGATCCTCTGATCAACGATTATCACGCCCTGGCTTTGGAATTGGCGACCGATGAAGAAATTGAAACCATCAAATCCATGGCTTTTAAAGTTAACGAAGTTCTGAAAGCTTACTTCTTGTCATTGAACGTCAAATTGGTTGACTTTAAATTGGAATTCGGTCGTTTAACCGATGGTACCATTGTTTTGGCTGATGAAATTTCTCCCGACACCTGTCGTTTTTGGGATGCAGATACCAACGAAAAATTGGACAAAGATCGTTTTCGTCGTGATTTGGGTGGCGTTGAAGATGCATATAACGAAATGATGAAACGTGTAATGGGAGGCACCAATGAGTAGTCTTCATGATGAATGTGGCGTTTTTGGGGTATTTGCTTCAGAAACTCGTGACGTCGCTTCAACGACTTATTATGGTTTGTTTGCATTACAACACCGTGGTCAAGAAAGCTGTGGGATTGTTGTCAATGATGATGGTGTGCTACATGACCATCGCGATGAAGGTTTGGTAAACGATGTTTTTACCAAAAGCAATCTCCAAAAATTAGGCTTAGGTGATATGGCTTTGGGCCACGTTCGTTATGGTACTGCCGATACCAAGGGGCGTGTAAATGCTCAGCCTATGTTAGTAAATCACATTAAAGGGCGTATGGCGGTTGCTTACAATGGTAGTTTAGTCAATTCTTTTGAATTACGTTCTGAATTGGAATTGGAAGGTTCTATTTTCCATATGAACAGCGATGTCGAAGTGATTTCCTACATTATTACGAAAGAACGATTGACATCTCGCTCGATTGAGGAAGCTGTCGACAAGGCAATGAATCGGCTAAAAGGTGCATATTCCCTTGTGGTAATGTCTCCGACCAAGTTAATTGCCGCTCGTGATCCCAATGGTATTCATCCGTTGTGCTATGGCCGCAATGAAGCAGGCGATTATATCGTCGCTTCTGAAAGTTGTGCTCTTGATGCAGTTGGAGCACAATTGATTCGTGAGTTGGATCCCGGTGAAATTTTAGTGTTCAGCCGTCGCGATGGTGTGCATTCGATCCGTACTCATTGTGATGTATGCAAATCAGCACTTTGCGTGTTTGAATACATTTATTTTGCACGTCCCGACTCAGTAATCGAGGGGTGTTCCGTACATAAAGCAAGAGCTCAGGCAGGCGCTTTTTTAGCAAAAGAACATCCGGTAGATGCTGATATCGTTGTCGGTGTTCCCGATTCAGGTTTAGATGCAGCCATTGGCTACGCCAGTGAATCCGGTATTCCTTATGCAATTGGATTTTTGAAAAACAAGTATATTGGTCGTACGTTTATTGCTCCCGGTCAATCCACGCGTGAAGATAAAGTTCGAATCAAATTAAATCCGATTTCTAGTGTTGTAGCGGGGAAACGAGTTGTTTTGGTGGATGACTCGATCGTTCGCGGAACAACTTGTGAACGTATTGTTAAGCTGTTGCGTGAAGCCGGTGCAAAAGAGGTGCATATGCGTGTTTCTGCTCCTCCGTTTTTGAACCCTTGTTATTATGGGACTGATATTGATTCCAAAGATAAGCTAATTGCTTGTAAACACACGATAGAAGAAATTACCGCAATTATCGGTGTTGATTCTTTAGGCTATTTGGATTTAGAAGACGCCAAAAAAATTGCGACGGATCGCAAATGCGACGGATTTTGTTGTGCTTGTTTCGATGGAAAGTATCCTACCGAAACTCCTGTCAAGATTTATAAAAACCGATTTGATCAAAAATTGTCTGAAAAGGAGAAACATACTCATGAATAGTTTCAGCGAAAGTTATGCAGCTGCCGGTGTTGATATTACTGCCGGTTATAAAGCGGTGGAATTGATTAAAGCTCATGTTGCTCGTACTCTTACTTCCGGTGTTTGTTCGGATGTTGGCGGCTTTGGCGGCTTGTTTGAATTGGATGTTGAAGGTATGGAAAAGCCTGTGCTGGTTAGTGGCACCGACGGTGTTGGTACCAAACTGAAAATGGCTTTTTTACAAGACAAACATGATACTGTAGGAATCGATTGCGTTGCTATGTGCGTCAATGATGTCATTTGTTGCGGTGCGAAACCTT
>JAZRFL010000084.1:0-10883 GCA_045661365.1 Acutalibacteraceae bacterium
ATTCCTCAAAAGCAAAGGCATCTTCTATATACAACTGCAGCATGTTGATCTTATAATAAGACAGCAGATCCACCAACCGCTTTAAGGTGTCCAAGGTAGGCACTTTCCCACGGGTCACGTCATGATAGATCCCCCGTACGGCAAAATCGGGGGTGTCGGTAATTTCCACCCCACGTAAAACGCTGTTGGTCGCCCCCAACAACAATTGCCGCAAGGTCTGCATTCCGTAAAACGTGCCCGCAGGGCCGTCGCCCTCTACCGTAATTCCCGCCGAGGTAACCGACAAGCGGTAGCCTTCCCCCGCGTCTCCTTTGGTCGTAATCGCAACACAGCAAGCCCCGGGAGTGGCGGTAGACAGCTTTACACTATGACCAAGCACCTTGGCAAGGTCGGCTTGCAAAGCAAGAGCGCCTTGGTACACACGTCGGTCTTGCCCCGGTGCCACCACCAGCGACAACCCGTCTAATTTACATCGTTCATCGGTTAACTTCACCGATTTGGGTGTGGGTAACAAATGGATCATTGGTCGTATCCTCCTTATTTAGGAACTATATACACTTCAATTATACCATGTTCGCCTTGGCATTGCAACGCTAACCTGTCATTTTTTGTTGCCTGCCGCAGGTTGACAACCCACCCAAATTGGGGTACAATCGGGGTAGGTGATAATCATGAAAATTTTAAACTTCGGTTCTTTGAACATTGACCTGTTTTATGGTGTGGAACGGTTTGCCTCGGCAGGCGAAACCATAAACAGCACGACCTATCACAAAAGCATTGGGGGCAAAGGCTTAAACCAATCGGTGGCCTTGGCTCGTGCAGGAGCGCAGATATACCACGCAGGCAACGTGGGAGAAGACGGCAAATTCTTGGTGGACTTTTTGCAAACGGTCGGGGTCAACACCGACCTGATCGCCACCGCCCATCTTCCCAGCGGCAACGCCGTGATTCAAATTGATTCCCAAGGGGAAAACTGCATTTTGCTTTATGGGGGCGCCAATCATTGCGTTACCGAAGAACAAATCGACCACGTGCTCGCCCACTTTGAAGCGGGAGACATGGTGGTGTTGCAAAACGAGATCAACAAAATGAGCGAAATCATTACGCGGGCCCACGAAAAAGGCATGACGGTGGTGCTCAATCCCTCGCCCTTTGCAGGGTGCACCCACCTGCCCCTAACCTTGGTGGACTATTTTATTGTCAACCAGCACGAAGCGGCACAACTGGCCGAGCAAACCGAGCAAGAAGCCATTATTACCACCCTTTTGCAACGATTCCCTCACGCCAAATTCGTCATGACCTTAGGCGGCGACGGCTCGTTGTATTTCGATTCCGCCACACGGCACTTTCAAGGAACCTACCCCACCAAAGTCGTAGACACCACGGGAGCGGGTGACACCTTTACCGGCTTTTTCTTTGCCGCTTTGTCCCAAGGCAAGCCCATTTCCTATGCCATGGAATTGGCCGCCAAAGCCGCTTCGGTCACCATTTCCCAACAAGGGGCGGCACCCTCTATTCCCACGTTAGACACCGTATTATCCCTATAAAGGAGCCAATCGTATGAAGCCGTTTATCCCCGATTACCAATCCATGCCTCGTTGGGAGCTGTATTGCGACAACCTTCCCCTGGAATTTTTGCAACTGACCGAAGAAGGAAAAGACGTGGAACCCTACCGTGAGCTGTTCCACGCCGCGGCAAAACTGCCCAACAACGAAATCAAAAAGATGATCGGCGACGCTTTGTTTGAATTGGGTACGAACGCACCCATGTGTGCCGACTACCCTTATCATGAACCTTCGGATCTAGAGGGAATTTTTGCCTTACGGGGTGAGCAACTCTCTTTGCCCGCCCCCGACAAAACCACCCTTGCCCACCGTGTGGCAGGTGCGTGGATGGGACGTATTTGCGGTTGTTTGCTGGGCAAACCCATTGAAGGCATGGCGGTCACCGATTTGCACCGTTTGCTGAAAATGAGCCACAACTTCCCCATGCATCGGTACCTGTTGTCCACCGACGTGCCCGACCAGGTTTGCGGGCAGTTTGCCTTCCCTTTAAAAGGACGGTGCTATGCCGACACAGTACCCTATGCCGTAGCCGATGACGACACCAACTACACCGCCATGGCTCAATGGATGATCGAACGGTATGGCAGAGACTTTACCCCCGCACAAGTGGGACAGACTTGGCTTTTTTGCCAACCCAAGGACGCTTATTGCACCGCCGAGCGGGTAGCGTTTGTCAACTTGGTAAAAGGTCTGACTCCGCCCGAAACCGCCACCTATCAAAATCCTTATCGGGAATGGATCGGGGCACAAATTCGGGGGGATTACTACGGCTACATCAATCCGGGGGATCCCCAAACCGCCGCCGAAATGGCTTGGCGAGACGCCTCTATCTCTCACACCAAAAACGGCATTTACGGGGAAATGCTCATTGCCGCTATGCTCGCCACCGCCGCCGTCACCGACGATTTGAAAACCATTGTATTGGGCGGGCTTTCTCAAATCCCCACCACAAGCCGTTTGTATGAAATGATTACACAATTGCTTGCCATGATCGAGCAAGGACAAACCGCCGAAGCCTGCTTCGATTGGATCTACGCCCATCACCCCGCCGAAAACGAGCAATGGGTACACACCTTCCCCAATGCTTTAATCGTGGTCACCGCCCTGCTGTTTAGCGAGGGGGATTTTGGCAAAGCCATTTGCCTTGCGGTGCAAGCGGGCTACGACACCGACTGCAACGGCGCTACCGTGGGTTCTGTTATGGGTATGCGGGGCGGACTTGCTTGCATTGACGACCAATGGACCGCGCCTGTCCATGACACGTTGGAAACCCAAGTGCAAGGGGTAGGCAATATGAGCATTTCCCAAGCCGCCCAAAAAACCTTAGATCACATAATTTGATCAAAGAATCAGACATAACAAAAACAGGGAGAATCTTGCATTCTCCCTGTTTTTTTTGGTTTGCTTCCTTGCGATTATATGGTCATTTCAACAGGAAACACGTGAATCTTACCAACCACCATTTGCAAAATCAGCAAGGCGTCCTCGGCATTGATGGTACCGTCCCCCGACACCTCTGCCGCCTTTTGCTGTTCCTCTTGGGACAACGATTCCTTCCCTACCACCTTTTTCAGCACCAGCAGAGCATCGGCGGCGGCAATTTCTTGGTTTTGATCCACGTCACCGTATAAATAACTGTCGGTAAAAGACGGCGCGTTTTTCTCGTTGCGACCCAACCACTTGTATAAGGGGGTGTCACGATACAAGCCGCCTCTTTCCGCCACCAGTTCATTCATCGCGTCTGCCATTTGGTCTACCGTTGTCGAATCGGACCAATCGATCAATTGTATTTTAGCATTCAAATTGTTTGCGGTATATCCGATAGCAGGCAAATTCCCCTGCTTACCCACGTAACATTGCACAAGTACCATCGCCATACGATGATCGCCGCTTGCTTGCACCGCACCAAACAGCTTGCCTGCCACGGTGTTGACGTAGTTGCTGTTGTCCTGCAAAACCACGGTTCCGGCAGCATAGCAGTTGAAAAAGGTCTCGCCACGGTCAAAGGAGCTGTCGTCGCTGGTCTGTGCGGCAAAACCGCCTGCCATATTTTCGGCGGTCACGTCGGCGGTGGTATAACAATTGACGTAGGTGCTTCCTTCGGAAATGCCGGTAAAGCCGCCTACTTCATAGGGTGCGGTTACCCGCCCCTTGGCATAGCAGTTAATTAGGGTTGTGGCACCCTGCAGTCGTCCTGCAAAGCCGCCGTAGCCGCCACCGAACATGCCGCTCAGCGATACGGAGGCATGGCAATCATAATACAGATTTTCCCCGTCACTTGCCCCTACAAAACCGCCCAAGCCATGGCCGAAATAATATCCGTTCATTTCTCGCTTGGTGACCGAAATCACCCCGGCTGTAGAGCAATGACGCATTTGAACCGTCGACAAATATCCGCCGCAACTCCCGATCAAACCGCCAATATCCGAGCAATCGTAGTATGGATTGTTGCAGAGCATGGTTCCGCTCCAATGGGTATTGGTCACAGTAGAGGGGTCTTCTCCCCAAAAGCCGCCGATCGCACCCCCCACTCGCTGTACGTTGGGGCAATCGATAAACTTAAATTGCAACGTACTGACACAATCTGCCAGGTGCATGGATCGGGTTACCTCTCCCACGAAACCGCCTACGCTTTCTATGCGAAACAGACCGCGCGCTTCCAGTTTTCCCGATACACGACAGCCGATCAAAGAAATCTGCTCAACCTTCCCCACCAGCGTGCCAAAGGTAAGGTAGTTTTCATTTGGAAAGCACTCGGCGCTGGCAATCTCCGTTTGAATGGACAGATTCTCCGCCTCCATACGGTCGCATTGCCAAAACAGCCCTCCTTGCAGTCCGCTTATGGTGTGCCCGTTGCCCTTGACGGTTACCCGATGTAACCGCTTGCTTGCCGTAAAGGGCACCAGACAGGTGGTATAGTCCACCCCGTTCATATTGATGTTGGCTTGCACGTCCAACTCCACCCACGGTACATCGGCAAGAGATGCCAACGTGCCGTTCAACTTGGTCAAGTCCGCCGCGGTGCGCAAGGGAATCACGTGGGGGGCTTTTGGCATGGTGACAACACGCAAGGAAACGGCGCTGTCCCGATCAAACCAAGGTTGCATTTCTTCCCCTTGGTGCCAATCCCCTTTTGCCATTTCTGCCGTGAACACCAGGTGGTATTGTCCGTCGACAGCAGGGGTAAAGGAAACGGCAAAGCCCTCGCCGTCCCCGTTGGTACCATCCATTTCGCTGGGAGAACTGCTGTTCCAATAAAATTCCTCCACAAGAGGAGTGACCCCGTCCTCGTGAAACACCTTGGCGCCAAAGAACACCAAACTCCCCTTTAATAGCGGCCAATGACATTGCAACACGTATTCGGTGTTCCCTGTCAGCGTCACCGTATAGCCCTTGATATATCCGCCGTATTGCTCGTTAAAGGGCAAATGCGGATCGGTCGGCGCGGTTTGTATGGAATATACCCGATCGGTCTGCAAACGGGTATCAAAATTCAAGTCCTTGTATTCGCCCATGGTAGCGTCTTGGTCGGGAATACACAACCCGCCTGACAAAGGACGCCAATAGGCCGCCACGGGATCAAAGGCATCGGCCTTTTCCCGATACGCGTCTACCCACTGGTTGAGTGCCGATATCAAATCCTTTTCTTGTCCTGCGTTCCACAGGGTGGCAGACAATGCCACACCGGTTGTCATAGGAAACGTGGTTGACAGGGTGGTATGGCAATCGTTCATAACACGGGGGGCTTTGGTGTCGGCGCTTACGTTGGTAAACACGGCGGCTACCCCGCCACTTGCCACGGTGACCTTACCGCTGACCAAGTTGTTCTCGATACACCAAACCGTCTCGTTGCTGTCAAAGCCGTAAAAAGAACCGATCAAGCCGCCCACGTTGGTCTGACCGCTTACCTGCACCGCCGCGTGGTTATTGAAAAGACGATTGTTTTTTGCGCAACCGGACTGCACGTAGAACCAGCCAACCAGACCGCCCACCTGCTCGTTACCATTTACCGAACCGGTAGCATAACAGTTGACCACCTGATTGCCCAGACTGCCGTATCCCGCCAGTCCCCCTACGCCGTCTATGGCAGGGGCATTGACCGTAACCTTAGCGACACAGCCTGTCAAATTGTTGTAGCATTGCATACCGCCTACTACCCCGCCGATTGCCTCTCCTGTTACGCCGCTTGCCAGATCGGCGGCTTGTATGGCACCTTCGACCGTGGCGTTGATATCCATATAAGAATAAAGGCTACCCATGACACCGCCTACGTTATAAACCGAATGGCACTTGCCTTGCAGGGTAATGTCGCCCTTGCGACTGACCTTTAGCATATGACCGGTTTGACCGTCGTACGAGCCCACAAGCCCGCCTACGTTTTGAATCTCTGCCACGTCGGTAAGGGTAAGGTTCACCTGTGAGGTCAGATTTTCTGCCCAAAGTCGGCCTTCCGACGCACCGAACAGACCGCCCACATTGGTCACCTTTTGCATATGAGAAAATTCCATGGTACCCTTTGCGTGACAGTTTTCCACGGCGGCATATTCGGTGATTTGATTTGCCAAGCCGCCGAAGGCGGTGAGACTTTCGCTACCGCTCCCCTGCTGTTTGACCGCCAACTCCACCGTCAGGTCGTTTGCTTCCAGATGGGAGACGGTATCCAACAGCGGCACCGTCAATCCGCTTACGGTGCACCCGTTGCCGTTGATCGTAAGGCTGTCTGCCTTCACCACAGGGGGAATATAGGAAACACCCGTTAGGTCGATATCATTCACAACCTCTACCGTAAAGGAATCCTTCTCGGAAAGAGCAGACAAGGTGGCAGACAGCGCCACCAGCTCCGACGCCGAAGACACGACCGCCCTGTCGTCGACCGAATCGCTGTCGTCGGGATAATAACTTTTCCGAACGGTGGTTTCCAGCGAAACGTATTTGTTCCACACAGGCTGCCCGTTGCTGTCCAGACAGTTCCCCCAACTGAGAATGCGATATTCCCCGTCGGTTTCGGGGGTAAAATACAGTTGCACCTCGCACATATAGGATTGGGCATTGTTGGCGTTAAAGGCCAACAGGTCTTGTTGCGGATTTCCTGTTAAGACGGCAGGCATTACTGCAACCGCACGGTCATAATAAGACGCACCGCTACCGTTGCCGCTGATCAATGCCTCCACATAATACCGAACCCCCGCCTCCAGCGATACGGTGTATCCGTAGGCTTGTCCCTGCCACCCGTTCAGGGTAATGACAGGCGCCTCCTGAGTTGGAATCAGCGTATCGGTGACCGATACCGACAACGAGCGGGCGTAATCTACCCGATCATAGGTTACCACGGCAGTCGCACCTGCCGAGAGGGGCAATCCCGCCACCGCGAAAGCGACAACGAAAACCCAAGCCATCCATTTACGTAGCATGATGATCATCCTTCATCTTTTGTAATACTTGTATTATAGTATATTTTTTTCGTAATTGCAATAAAAAAACAACCCCCCACCGATTGGCGAGAGGCTGTAATAAACACATCGTATGATCCAAAAACTAACGTTTGGAGACTAGGCATCCGACCGCCGCCTGTGGCGGATGAAGGGAATACTCGGGATCCCTGAAAAGCAACGCTTTTTAGGGAGAGGAGAAACAACGAAGCGCTTGCGTTTTCGATGAAAGCGAAAACGATATCAGCGAAGTTCGTTTCGACGAGCGCTGCGGTCGAAAAAATCGAGGATCTGTGCAACGCACCCGACGATTTTTTCGGGCACCGCAAGAAGGATTCGACAAACACATAAAAAAACAACCCCCCGCCGATTGGCGAGAGGCTGTAACAAACACGTCGTATGATCCAAAAACTAACGTTTGGAGAATTGAGGTGCACGACGGGCGCCTTTGAGGCCGTATTTCTTGCGTTCCTTCATACGAGGGTCGCGAGTCAAGAAGCCTGCTTTTTTCAAAGTGGGGCGCAATTCGGCGTCGTATTGCAACAAAGCACGGGACAGACCATGACGGATGGCACCGGCTTGACCGGTAACACCGCCGCCTGCTACGCGGCATACAATGTCAAATTTACCTTCGGAACCGGTAGCGGCCAAGGGTTGACGCACAATCAGTTTCAAGGTTTCAAGACCGAAATAATCGTCGATATCACGATCGTTGATGGTGATTTTGCCGGTACCGTTGTATACACGAACACGAGCTACAGAGCTCTTTCTGCGGCCGGTACCATAAAAGAACGGTTTGCTATCGTACATAGTGCGTTAACCTCCTTACAGTGAATATTCTTCGGGTTTTTGAGCTTGATGTTTGTGTTCGGTGCCTTTGTAAACACGCAAACGAGTCAAAGCGGCACGACCCAAGGTGTTGGTGGGGATCATGCCTTTTACAGCAAGTTCCATAGCCAATTCAGGACGGGTAGCCATCAAGGTTTTGTATTGAACCTCTTTCAGGTTACCGATATAGCCGGTATGACGATAGTAGTACTTTTGCTCCAATTTGCGACCGGTCAAGATGGCTTTGTCAGCATTCAAAATGATGACGTGGTCACCGCAGTCTACGTGAGGAGTGAAGATGGGTTTACGTTTGCCGCGAAGCAGGTCAGCAGCCACAGCAGCAACACGGCCCATGGGTTTGCCGGCAGCGTCAATGATATACCATTTACGTTCGATCTCGCCGGTTTTAGGCATGTAAGTGGACATTCGTTTTCCCTCCGTTTGAATTTTTATATTGTTTCATTATAACCACAGTTAGCGGACATTTCGCCGCCCGATGATAATACCACACCCAAAGAGTAAAGTCAACCGATTTTTTCAATTTTTTTAAACTTTAAGTTTGTTTCTTTCATTTTCTTTTGTTTTCGTCGATTTTCTCGTTATTTTGAAAAGTCGATTTTTCCTTTTTTATGAAAAAATCAGAGAGATGTGGGGAAAACACCACATCTCTCCTGTGATCATGGGTTATTGCATAAACGGAATCTGAGGAAGATCGTTTCCTTGAGGCTCGGCAACGGTATAGCTGCTGCCGCTTTCGGCTTCCACCAGCTTTACCTTGACCACTTCGGTTTTTTTCGTAGCGGTACGGTAGATCTCCAATTCCAAAACATCGCCCGCTTTGCTGTCTTCAATAATATCTAACAAAACGGTAGCAATGGTGATAGGTTTGCCGTTGACCGAAACAATGGTGTCACCGGTAACAAATCCTTTGCCGTACAGATCGCTGTCTTGGTTGATCTGTTGAATATACAGACCCACCGGCGTACCGTTGACTTCGGCTTTGACCGTACCCACCTCGGTATAGGTAATGCTAAGCTTGGCGCGTCCTACCACCCGACCGTGTTCCTGCAGATTTTGTACGATCGACAACACCTGCTTGGCGGGAATGGCAAAACCCAAGCCCTCGACCTTTTCATCGGCAATTTTGGCAGAGGTGATCCCTACGATCTGACCGCGCGCATTGACCAACGCACCACCCGAGTTGCCCGGGTTAATGGCGGCGGTAGTCTGAATATACCGTTCGCTGTAACCGCCGCTTGACAAGGTCATGCGACGATTCACCGCCGAAACGATTCCGTTGGTAACCGTGTCGGCATAACCGTAAGATTGACCGATCGCCAACACACTTTCGCCTACCCGCAGGGGTTGCACGTTAAACTCGGCGGCAATCAAATTTTTGGGGTTGTCAATTTTTAAAATTGCAAGGTCACTGCGACTGTCCCCCGACACGTAAGAGGCTTTGAATTCGGTGCCGTTGTTCAGGGTAATTAAAAACTTGGCATTGGGGATTCCGCTGTAAATATGGTCGTTGGTCACTACGTAGCCTTGCTCGGCATCCATAATTACCCCCGAAGCGTATGACCCATTTTGTCCGTCTGCCGAATAAATCGTAATGTTTACAATACTGGGACAGACCTTGGCTGCGATCTCTTCATAACTCATGATCTCCCCTGTGTTGTCGCCGGTTTGAATGTCAAAGGACGAAGGAGCACCACTACCGTCGGGATTGACACTTCCGTTCACCGAAGGGTCGGGAATTTGGGTGGGGGTTTGGGTCTGAGACGTAAATAAACCGCGGTTGCCCAACCAGTAGCCTACGGTAACGCTTCCCACAAACGCCACAATCAAGGCCACGATCAAAGCCATGATCCGCACACCCTTTTTAGAGGCTTGGCGGTTGGGCTCAAAGGGTTCGGGAGGTTCCGGATCGTTTACGGGCGGTTGGGTAGGTTCTTCGTTTGAAAGCGGCTCATAAAAACTCGGTGCCGGTTGCTCGCTGGGAGCGGGCGCCGACTCTGTCGGGTCAGATTCTTGCGGCACGTAGCGCCAACCCACAGGCGGCGTAGGCGGTGTGGGAGGAGTAGGCGGTACGGGCGGAGTAGGTGGCACGGGAGGTGTGGGAGGCACGGGAGGTGTGGGCGGCATAGGGGGCACAGGTGGGGTCATGCGCACCGGCATGTCGTACCAATGTTGCGGCTCCTGTTGTCGAAAAGCAGGTTGTTCCCACTCACGTTTCGGGGGAGGCGGCATAGCCTGCCACCCTGTGGGAATTTGGGGTTGTTTTTCATGCGAAGGGTCTGCTTGCGGTACCGTTTCGCTATGTTCCACCCCTTCGACTTCTTGCCGTTCAACCACTTGTTCCTCTTCGGGCCGGTCATTCGGTTGTTGTTCCAAAGGGTTCTTGTTTTCCTCCATGGTAATACTCTCCTATCTTTCAACGAGTTGGGTCGGTTGGGTAGAAGGAAATACGACCTCGAACTCACAAAATGATCCTTGTTGACTGCGTACGGTAATCGAACCCGCGTGCAAATTTACTATGGTTTTGGTCAAATACAGACCCAATCCCAAACTGTTTTTGTCGGTACCTCGTGACTGATCCACCTTATAAAAGCGGTCAAACACAAAGGGTAACTGTTCTTCGGGGATCCCCTCACCGCTGTTGCGCATCGACAAATACACCAATCCCTTTTCTTCCCGTCCGTGTAACGAGATCACACCTTGGGGCGGGGTATATTTTACCGCGTTGTCCAGCAAATTGTTGACCACCTGACGAATCAGACCTTGGTCGGCGGTCAACCACAGTTGGGGCAATTCTTCTAACCCTTGCAGGGTCAGTTGTTTTTCATTCACGGCGGACTCTAACATAAATGCGGCATCCAGCACTTGTTCGGTCAAATTCACATCGGTGGGATGCAACACCACTTCTCCCGATTCCAGCCGAGACAAATTCAACATAGACGTGACCAAACGAGACAACCGTTTGACCTCTTGGGACACTATGGCAAGGTATTCTTTTTGCCGCTCTTTTGGCACGGTACCGTCCAAAATACCGTCTACAAA
>JAZRFL010000085.1:0-3432 GCA_045661365.1 Acutalibacteraceae bacterium
AGCATAGTAACTTGAACCCGCCGAAACGCATGATTTTTCGGCGCTTGCGGCTTCTTTCTCCTTGCGAGAGCGACAGCTCGCGCGCGTCGAAACAACCCACAATCAACACAAAAACTCATCCGTTATCGGTCGAAGAATTTATGAAGTGAGGATTTTGGGCTTGCCGAGGAAAAAGCGCAGGCAATACTGTATGTATTAACGAGCATTTTGACGACGGTAGGGCGAAAATCCGCCTTCATAAATCGTGGTTCAAGTCACCATGCTTTGGCTAACCATAATCCCTCTTCCCGAAAGGATGATCCTATGTTTTGCCCTCAATGCGGAAAGCCGTTGGATGAAGAAACATGTGTTTGTGCATTTTGTGAAAAAGACTGGCATGAAGAATTCGTAACTCGTGAGCTCGTTTCCAATGAAACGGAAGAATCGGTAGAGATTGTCCCAACTTCTTCGGAGGTGGTAGAACTTCCACCCATGAGTATCAAAAGCAAGATTCAGTACAATAGACGTGTGATTTTAATCGTTGGTATACCTTTGATTGTTATTTTACTGGCGTTTGGTATCTATCGCGGTCTTGATGCCCTGTATAAAAACACGGATGAATATAAGATAAACCAAGCGATTACCAATCTTCAAGGCAATTATTATGACGCGGCGTTACGTTGTTTGAGTGAAGTCAATACAACCCAGGCAACGGCTTTACGACAATATATTGCAGTGGAAAAAAGCATTCCCAAAATAGGTAAAGCAGTTTTTGAGGAATACGTGACCGGTGAATTAGCCGCTTTTTATACCGCCATGGACGGTATGGAAGACCGTTATTTTGATTTGTTGCCGTATTTTGCCCAAAAGAAGATTCTTGGGTATCGGGCAGCCATGGAGTGTGCAGAACAAATTACCTTGTATGAGCCTGAAAACACATCGAAATTAGGGGATGCAATTTTTGATGCGCAAGTGATTTTTGAAAATGAGATTATACGCAATCAAACGTCCACAACCTTTTTTTATACCATTCATGACGCAAAAGAACGGTTAGAACGTTCTGAAAATGCGACAAACAGCTTGAGACAGTATTGCGAGGAACTTCGATTAAATGATTTCAGCACGAACCTGTCGACCTATTATGCCCTTGAAACCATTGAGTTAGAGAGACTCACCGGCTGTTATTTTGACTTGATTGTTTATTGCGAAATGGAACAACGGTTGGAAGAGGGGCGAATCGAAAATTCTTTGAAAAAGTTTGGCGAATACGATGAATTATATTTAACTACGCCAGATGAAAATTACGTTTTCGATTTACCCGACCCATTGATGGATGCCTCTTATGAGAACCCGTACCAAATTCATAATGCCGAAACGGTGCTAGCATATTTGCGTACCGAGATTTTGTATAAAATTTTGGTGTGTGAACAAAAAACAAATTAAAAAAGGAGAAATGAAAAAATGATAGCATTTTTGATGTATGTAGGCTTCCTGATGATTCCTCTGATCTTTTTGATCATAGCGGTATCTAAGCTTGCTGCCGCCAATCGGAAATTGGAGCAAGTACAACGGATGCAAGCGCAACCGAGGGTGCCGGTAGTACCGACGATGCCTGTGGTGTCGACTACTACGGTTTGCCCCAATTGCGGTTGCCAATACGAAGGCGCTTTTTGCCCCAATTGCGGCAAAACAGTGAACGGATAAGGCGAAGGGAGAATGAACATGTTTGGATTTTCTATGATGGCATTTTTGTTGTTGGGCTTACTATTTTTGGCGATTTTTGTGTTGGCGATCGTTGTGTTTTCTTTTGCCAATCGGGTGAATGAAAAGGCGGATGCGCTGATGTACACCGTCACTCAAAACCAAGGTCAGGCAATGAACCAAAACAATTATCCCGGTCAAATTCGGTAACGTGGTTTCCGAAAACGATTACAACCCCCACGGTGAAAACCGCGGGGGTTGTTTTGTTTCGGTCATTGGGATCGGTTAATTCGGACTTGTCAAAACACGACCGATATGGTATAGTGATAAAAAAAGGAGGGAGCAGCATGAGTACGGTTGCAACGGCAAATACGCGAAACGGTGTGATCGATACCGCCAAATGTTTGTTGATCTTTGGCATTTTTGTGTTCCACTACGGAACGTCGGCCGGTCGGTTATACGGCTTTTTTGGGGATTTTCATGTGCCTGCCTTTTTTATGGTGTCGGGATTTTGGGCGCTCAATCGGTTGGATCGCTCGGTTTGGCAATTTGTGTGCCAAGCAGTGAAAAAATATTTGTTGTTGTGGTTTGTGTGGGTGCTTGTTTATACCGCCTATTTTTCGGTGTTGCATCAATATTCTCCTCGGTTGATTTGGGAGATCTTTTTGCGGTATTTTTTGGCGGTTCGTGGTTCCGGAATTGCAGGAATGTGGTTTGTGCCCGCCTTTTTCTTGGTTACTCTTGTGTACTTTTTGTTAGCCAAGGCGGTGGCAAGGGTGTTCCCAAAAAGTAAGATTGGGCAAGCGGCTTTGCTGTGCGGCGTTTCTTTTGTCGCATATTACTTGTTTGACTACGTGTGGGGCTATTCTAACGGATTGTGGTTTTCTTTGAATCAAGTGCCCATTCATTTGTTTTATTATTCTCTTGGGACATTGTTTTACGCAATATGGCAACGCCCCATGACACCTGCTTTCAAAAGCGGCTTGACATGGCTGGGCGGCGGCATAGCGGTGGCGTATTGTGTACTCATGCTTTGGCAATGGGATGAGCGCTTGTGGCAATTCACCCAAGAAACCTGGTTTCCTTACTTAAAGGTGATTCCTATCACCTTGGCGGCGGTAGCAGGTCTTTTTGGTACTTTGATGGTTGCACGGTTGATTCAATGTAAGTTCTTGATTCGTTTGGGTAAGGCGACGTTGGGATTGTGCTTGTGTGAACTTTTTATGAAACACGTGGTCAACGGCGTGTTGACAATTTTGGGGATCATGCCTGTGGTCACCCCGTTGATCGCAATGGCTTTTTCGTTGGCCTTTTTGGTGGTCGGCGGTTTCGCAGTCGTGCCCGCTATGGATTGGGTGATAAAAAAGCTTTTGCTATGGTGGGAAACGGGAAAGTGTAAATGGGGTACCCTGCGCGCGAGAACATCGTGAATGGTTTGAGGGTAAAAGTAATAGATTCCTCCGAGCATTCCTTTGGCAAGAAAACATATTCTTTTGGTTTAACGCCCTGCGTATAGCAGGGCGTTTTTTTGTATAAAGAAAACCACGCGATAGTCGCGTGGTTCAAAAGAGCTTAAGCGATGAAAAGAATCCTCCATTATGCTAAAATAGAAGTGACCTGCCAGTCACAAAAGCATAAATGGAGGATAAAAAACATGAAAAAAGAAAAGATGGATAATAGTAGTTTAGCACATACGAAATGGAATTGCAAGTACCATATAGTATTTGCGCCAAAGTATAGACGAAAAGTGTT
>JAZRFL010000086.1:0-1676 GCA_045661365.1 Acutalibacteraceae bacterium
GGACACCAAAGAAAGCCCCATTACGCAAAAAATCCCTTGGCTACAAACCAAGGGATTTTTTATACGTTCCAATCATTTGGCTACCGGGGGAACAAAGTCTTTAGCCGGTACCGCTGTAATTTCGGTGTTGCCGGAATTCAAGGTAACGCCCCATTCGGAAACCACCGCAGGGGTTCCGGTAAACTTTGCGGGGTCTTCCCATTGAATGGCGTCCACCGAAATGTCAAAAGTAAGATTAAAGGTGCGAGAAGTCCCTTGTGACAGGGCGGTCATGGTTTTGTGGTGTACCGTAATATTTTTGGTCAACTGAACCACAGTTTCACCGGGAGCAACCGGATACTTAAAATAAAACACCTTATCCTCTTTGCCTTTCAGCCAATGTCCGTCGGAAGTATAATCGGCCCAAGTGTAATCGGCGGTCCATGGCATACCGTTTACGTGGGTGCCATTGCTTTCACGAGGGGATTGACTGTAAATTAAGCGACCGCTGGTCCAACCGCCGGAGGCCAACCAGTTATTGCTTTCTTCATTGGTCCAGTTAATATCAAACTTCACCCGTACCCATGCCTTCACGTTGCCGTCGTTGCGCACGCGCAACTGATTGGGCAGGCTGTATCCGCTATGAGGAACTGCCACCACATTGACGTTCCCCTTGGTCATGGTGGTACTGTCACTGCCGGAGGTGTGCTTAAGCCAAGCACCGGAACTGCTTAAAGGAGTAAACATAGCCAAAATACAAATCATCAACACGACGCTTTTCACTTTTTTAAAGTGCTTGAATTTTCTCATTTGGCTCATCCTCCTTTAACTATACTTAACCTGATAATAGGCTGAACTACTAAGGTATTTGGCGTTGTTTCGTCGGTATTCGCAACTTTTGGCACCACCGTTTTGAGCAACCGTCATGGTGTCAAGTTGATTACGATTGGCCTTAAAGCGCCACGCCCAAGAAAAGGGAAGGTCAAAGCTGTAAGAGCCCCACCGCAGTGCCACCACAAAGGTGTTCTTACCTGCGATAAACATAGGAAACCGTACCCCGCATACCGAGTTAGCAGTATCTTTCCCCGCGATGCGGTAGGACGCCGTTTGCTTGGGTTCGGGAGCGTTGGACGCAGTAAGGTTGTTGCCACTGGCATCTTTATAAAGCAAATTGACCTGCACGTTGTCGGTAGGCACTTCCATCATAAATTTGCCCAGAATAATCGAAGGGGAATTGCCGGAGCCGTTGCCTTCGGAGTTATACCGTATGCACAATTTTTTCACACTGTTTAACGTACCGAATTTACCGTGGGCACCACTAATGGGGAAGGTATAATAGTGGGCGGTATTGACTTTACCATTGGAATCGGCAGCTAATTGGTTGATATAAACCGGGAAGTTCCAACCGTCCTGCGAGTGAGGAGAATCGGTACCGATTAAATTGAAGGTAAAATACCCCTTGGTGTTACTCAAGCTGCTTTGGGTGGTGCTCAGCGACCCTAAATTAACAATCCAAAATTGTATGTAAAAATGAGAAAGCACCGAAAGGTTAATGGCGGTAGGCCAAGTAATTTCGGCGGTATATCCCCAGCCGTTGCTAGCAACTGCCCCACCCATCTGGTAAGCAGAACCAATACCACCGTTTCCGGTACCGCGCGAATTACTCCAGCTATCTAACCACGATTTTTGGGCAGAAG
>JAZRFL010000087.1:0-1315 GCA_045661365.1 Acutalibacteraceae bacterium
AAGGATGACCCTGCAGATAGCTGCCAATTTTACGCAGGGTGGTCAGATCTTCCACGGGGAAGAAGCCACGATGTGCCAAAGCAGCATACAAGCCAGGGGCAGTGTGACCCTTGGACAATACGAAACGATCACGATCTTCCCAAGCGGGATTTGCGGGATCTACATTCAGTTCATTAAAATAAAGGTAGGTAAACATCTCGGCTGCAGAAAGGCTACCGCCCGGGTGGCCACACTTGGCAGCATGGGTACCTTCAATGATGCCCATACGAACCTTGCAAGCCATGATCTGTAATTCTTTCAGCTTCTCAGGTGTCATTTTATTCTCCAATCTAATTTAACGCGTGTGCAACACGCCATAGTAACACAGCATAATTACCTCCCTATTATACACGTTCTTTCAGGGAATGGCAACGAAAAAGCAAACTTTTCTATTTTATACAACGCCTATTGAAATCATAGCGTCAATATTTGTGCACTTCATCTAAATCACTGTTTTTGGTTCAAAAATCACAGAGCTTTCAGCATTACGATTGCTAAAAGGCCCACCACAAAACCCGCCGTTTGCATCCATGACATTTTTTCTTTAAAAACCAAACGTCCCACCGCAAACACACTGAGCATAATGCCGGCCGAAACTACGGGATATAAAATACTGGCATTTTCCGTTGCGGCCAAAATCAACAAAATTAAATTTGAAATCCCGTTAGTCGCCCCGCTCAGTATGCCATACTTAACCGCTCCGCTTGCTTTCAGCTGCAGTTTGTTTTTCTGCCACACAAAACGAACCAAAAAAAGAATGCACGCTGTGAATCCGCCTACGGCCATGAACCATGACGTGTACGCTCCGGGATAGATCGTTTGGTGTCCTTTTTGTACAATGGAGCAAAAGCCGTTGACGATCATCGTGGAGGCCACGAACAAGGCCCAGCGGCCCGTCATTTTTTGCGGCTTAGCCGCACCTGACTCAGCTGCATTTTTCTGTACGTCACTGCTTCCTCGCAGCTTCTCCCAGTTGATCAACAAAAGGGATACCACAAACATGACAAGACCAACCACCTGCACCGCTTTCGGTTTTTCATGTAAAAATAAAATGGCGTACACATAGGGAATCAGCAGTGAAAAGGATACGATCATTGACGTCAAAGCCATGGGGCCGGTTTTTAACGCGTTGTAACCGGTGATCATGGAAACGGTCAGCAAGGTGCCGTAAACTGCTCCCCAACCAATGGTAGCCAGGTTCCAGCTGCGATCGAAAAGAAAGATCAAAAGAAGCACCGCAAATACCGCTACCGCCTTGAACAGGTTGAAGGTGGCT
>JAZRFL010000088.1:0-6729 GCA_045661365.1 Acutalibacteraceae bacterium
CCCCACAGCCAAATGTGGGTGGCAGGACGCTTGCCTTCGGCAATTCGTTTTTGATTCACGGGATGATCCTTCAAAACAGCGTTGCTCTTCTCCATCATAGCAATCAATTCTTTTGCCAAAGGATTGGAATTCAAATAAGGACCAATCACCTTACCGCTAATATCGTGAGGCGGAGTAAGCTTTCCAATGTCTACCGTTCCGTCTTTCCACACCAGACAATGGCGATAACTGACACCTGGGTAAAAACTGTAAATATCCGTGCCCAATTTTTCCTCAACAGTAGCAATCAACTCTTTGGCTTCGGCGGTGGAAATGTCGCCTGCGCAATAATCCACCATAGTTTTGTCGGCGAAGTTTTCTTCGTCGCTCAAGGTTACCAGATTGGTACGCATGGCAACGTCGTTATCGCCAAGGTTAATACCCATATTGGCAGCTTCCAGGGGAGAGCGACCGGTGTAGTAAGCCGCAGGGTCATAGCCTACCACCGAAAGATTGGCAACGTCACTACCGGGGGACATACCGTCGGGTACAGTTTTTGCCAAACCAATTTCGGAGTAAGGAGCAAGGGTGTCCATATTTGGCGTATCAGCATATTCCAACGGTGTTTTATTGCCCAACTCTTTTACAGGCAAATCCGACATACCGTCACATAACAAAACTATATATTTCATAAGTTTCACCTCGAGGATATTTTACTAGATTTTCGCACCAATTTCAAGACTAAAATTATCATGTTATATGACAATTTTCTTGACAGTTGGTAAGGTTTTTGGTAGAGTTAATTTGATATGAACCAGCGCTGCATTTTTGGAGGTAATTTTTATGACTTTACAAGCTAAAATCGATAAAATCTTAAAAACACCGTCTGCCGATCAAAGACTAAAATCCCAATTGCGGTATGCACTTCGTGTTTCATCAGTTGAAGATGGTGCCTATGACGATTTGTTGCATGTTGCGTGTGATCGAGTATTATCGCGGATAGACGAATGTGGCGTTATTGAAAATACGTTGACCAATGAGTTTGAAACTGCTTTGCTTCCGATGAGAGAGGCGGCAAAATCCTATAAACTTCATATGACAGCTCATGCACATATAGACATGAACTGGCAGTGGGGATACCAAGAAACCGTAAACTTGACCTTAGATACTTTCCGTACCATGTTGCGTTTAATGGAAGAGTACCCTGATTTTACTTTTTCTCAATCACAAGTTTCTACCTATCAAATTTGCGAAGAATTTGACCCTGTGCTGTTTGAAGCGATTCGCAAACGTGTACAAGAGGGACGGTGGGAAGTTACCGCCACTACCTGGACCGAGGCCGACAAAAATCTTCCTTCCGGTGAGAGCCTTTTGCGCCATCACTTGTATTCTAAGCAATATATAAAAGAGAAATTTGGCTTGACATCGGAACAACTGCCGTTGGATTTCGAACCGGACACTTTTGGTCATTCAGCTTTTGTACCGGAAATTTTAAACAGCGGAGAAGTTAAGTACTATTATCATTGCCGCGGCAAAGAAAATGAATATGCCTACCGTTACCAAGCACCAACCGGTGCTACCGTGTTGTGCTATCAAGATCCTTTCTTTTATAATGCGGTATTAAATGAGTATTTTATAGAAAATGTACCCTTGTTATGTAACCGCTATGGAGCGAAGGTTTCTTTGCGTGCTTATGGTGTTGGTGACCATGGCGGCGGACCTTCACGTCGAGATATTGAATTGATTCATCAGGTGCAACAATGGCCGATTGCTCCTACAATTGTATTTAGTCGTTTTGTTGCCTTTTACAAAGAATTGGAACAAGCGCAAGACAAGTTGCCAATAGTGGATCAAGAGCGCAACTATATTTTTACCGGTTGTTATTCTTCACAATCTGAAATCAAAGCAGGAAATCGCTTGTGTGAGGATCGGTTATATACCGCCGAAACCATGTCAGCACTTTCTGCTGTATTTGGTAACGGGCAAAGCAATAACCAACAATTTGCCAAAGCATGGCAACGGGTGATGTTTAATCAATTCCACGATATTTTGCCAGGTTCTTGTATGCGAGACGGGCGCCACTACGCTATGGGATTGTATCAAGAGGCTTTGGCTTATGCAAGTGCCGGTCTTTCTGCCGGTATTTTGTCATTGGCGGAAGCAATTGATACCTCGGCTTTCATTTATGATGATGAAAAAATGACTCGTTCCGAAGGAGCCGGTGGTGGCTTTGGTAGTGCATTGCAGGATTTTGCATTTCACACTACGGCAGAATACGGCAGAGGTAAGACGCGGGTGTACCATGTGTTTAATCCTACTTCTTTTGAACGTAAAGAAGTAACGAAGCTTATGCTTTGGGATTGGGAGGGCGATGTATCCCGTCTTGTTTGTCAAACGGTTGATGGCAAAAGTCTTACTTTTAAACACTCCGGGCAATCCCACTATTGGGGTCACGAACGTATAGAATTGGCAGTTTTGGTTTCGGTACCTGCTTTTGGTGTGACAACCTTGGTGGTAAAAGAAGGCGATATACAAACGATCGGATTACACGACGGTGAAATAGAAAACATTAACCATCGTGTTGAGTATGTACGACCGTTGGTACTTGAAAACCAAAAAATACGTGCCGAATTTGACCAAGATATGTGTTTGATTTCTTTGGTTGAAAAGGCAAGCGGTCAAGAAATGATTGCAGGGAAGGCAGCTTATTTTGAATACTATGCCGAAAGCAGTCGCATCCATATGCCAAATGCGTGGAGCGAAGGTCAACCGGTGCGAATTGAAAATATCAACCAAGTCGCCAAAACCTATATTGCTGATCGAGGTTTTGCTTCAGCGGTAGATCAATCCATCGATTATGATTTGGAATACGGTGATACACGCATCCATGTAAATGTTTGTTTACCTGTGGACTCTTCACTACTCCAGTTCCAAGTTACCACCGACTGGCGTGAAAACGGCTTCCATGGTCAAGAGATCCCCACATTGCGTTTCCGTGTGCCTCTGAGTTATACTGCGAACAATGCGTGGTATGACATTCCGCTCGGAGTGATCGAACGTAACGCATTGCCTCATGACGTACCGGCACGTAGTTTTGTTTATGCTCCCAACGGTGAAAATCAAGGGGTGGCGGTCATGTGTAATACACAAGGTGCTTATCGTAAAGAAAACGATACCCTAAGTGTTACGCTGTTACGCGCCACGTCAATTCCCGACCATTTACCGGAATTTGGTATGCACCACCAAAAAATTGCAGTCGGTGTGCTTCCTGCTTCCAAACAAGAAATTCATAAAGCGGCGCTGAGCTTTTTACATCCCATGCCATATACTTCTGTTTGCCCTCACAAGGGTGTGTTGCCTTGCGATACTCAGTTTATGAAGATTGAAGGTAATGTGGTCGTTTCGGGAATTAAAACTCCGGAAAATGCTCAGGGTAGGGAATTAATTATACGGTTTTACAGTTTAGATGATCAACAACAAAATGTAAAATTATGGTTATATCATGCCCCGGTTTCTGCTTGTCGTGTCAATGCTTTGGAACGGGCCGAAGAAGAACTGACTCTGTGCGGTCAAGAAATTGATCTTGCTGTTTCTCCCTTGTCTCTCAATAGCATTAAAATCACATTTTAATCAATAGAAAACGCTCCACACTTTATTGTGTGGAGCGTTGGTTTTATGGCAAGATCCTAAGTCCTTTTGGGTAGTGATTTTTTGCTTTTCCTCCGCTGACTTTGACACCGCCGAGAGGGCAACCCATTACTGTGATCACCGCCCAACCATTTTGGCAATCGGTTGGGATTTCTTCTCCTTGCAGGAATTGCATCAGCCTTTTGTCATCGAGCGTTAATTCTATCTTTCTTTTAAACGTTTGCCCCATTGCCATAAAGAATTGGTGATGGGGTTGCACGTAGTTCTTTTTTACCTCACCAATGGTAATACCGCAACAAAAAGCGGCACCTTTCGGCACGGTGAAATTGGGCGTGAAATATACCGGATTGCCATTGTATAGTTTTACGTGATCGACGTCAAAATGCGTGAGAGTATCTTGCAAGAAATCCAAAACCGATTGAGGCACTTTTTCTGTGACAGCAGATTTGGATTTTGAAGGGGCAGGGGAAGTACCTTTGTGTTGCAGTACTGCCATGAATTGACCTTCACCCTTTGATTTATGTGGGTAAAAACGACGTGCTTCGGCTATATTTTGACATTGACATCCGTCAAAGAATATACCGGCTACGGTGGCCTCTTTTACCGTATTTTTAACAGGGGAGAGAACAAAATCAGGATGTCGCTGTAAAAAACGATCAATGGTCATTTCGTTTTCTTCCGGAGAGAACGTACAGGTAGCATAAATAATAATACCACCGTCTTTTAAGGCTTTGACTGCATTGTCCAAAATGTCTGCTTGTCGTTCCGCACACATAGTAACGTTGTTTTGGCTCCATTCTTGCACGGCAATGGCTTCCTTGCGAAACATACCTTCGCCGGAACAAGGCGCGTCGACCATGATCAAATCAAAGGTGTTGGCAAAGGTAGATGCAACTTTTGCCGGGTCCATGCAAGTGGTTACGACATTATGTAAACCTAAACGTTCTACGTTTCCGGTTAAAATTTTGCAACGAGAGGCAATGATTTCGTTTGAAACCAAAACACCGTTTGGCCCTAATTTGTTCTTGAGTTGCGTGGATTTTCCGCCGGGAGCGGCGCATAGATCTAATATGTGCCAATCGGGGTCAATATCCACACACTCCGCTGGAGCCATAGCGGCGGGTTCTTGCACGTAGATCATGCCTGCATGGTGAAAGGGATGATTCCCTATTTTGTCATAATCAAAGGTGAATCCATTTTTGACATAGGGAATCGATTGACCGCCAAAGGGGTTGATTGACAGAAAATCGGACAATGAAATTTTATCGGTATTGACCCGAAAACCACGAATCGGTGGCTGGTTTAAAGCTTCGTAATAGTCGTGAAATTCATCACCCAACAGTTGCTTCATACGTTGCTCATAGTCGGCGGGAAGTTGAATCATTGGTCGTTGTCACCCTTCATTTCAAGTTGAAACATACATAAGCTTACAGTGGCAATGGCGGCTGTTTCGGTACGCAATATGCGACTGCCCAAAGAAATGGTTTTTCCACCAAAAGCGGTAATGGAATCAATTTCTTTGGGATCAAACCCGCCCTCGGGACCGATGAAGATTCCTATTTTTGTTCCTTTTGAAAGTCTGGAAATTGCCTCGATGGTGGCAGACATGCCGCGGTGATTCTCATATGGAACCAAAACTAAGTCCAAATTTTTGGCTTGTTCTAAAGCAGTTTTGAAAGAAATCGGTTCTTGTACGGCGGGAACGACAGCTCGTTTGCTTTGCTTCGCGGCAGATTCTGCGATTGCTTGCCAGCGGATTTGCTTTGCTTTTTTCTTTTTATCTTCCAATTTAACTACACAGTTGGTCATTTCAACCGGAATAATAGATGATACACCAAGTTCAACGGTTTTTTGTATGATCCATTCCAATTTGTCGGATTTTGGTAATCCTTGGAATAAAATTATTTCGGCATCTAACTCGGTGTTTTGAAAATTTTCTTCTACAATTTGAGCAACGGCTGTCTCGTTTTCAAAACCTACCAAACGGCAAAGGTGACTGGCACCGCCGTGACTGACCAAAAATACGTCATCGGTGTGCATACGCAGTACATTTTTTATATGATTATAATCCGGCCCGTCTATTATAAAACGGTCGTCTATTCGATTGGACTCATTGGCAAAAAAGTTAAACATGACATCACCTCGAAGTGTATTATAACAAAATAGGCTGTGTTTGACAACTATAAAATTTTTGAATATTGATTTGTGAAATCAAAATATATTGGTAAAATATACTTGCTTTTTTGTGTAAAATAAGGTATGATTTATTTAATAAAAAGAAGGAGTGATCTGTGTGGCGATTTTAGAAGATATCAGCATGTATTTGCAACAGGGCCGCGCGAAAAATGTAAAGGCGTTGGTTGCCCAAGCGTTAGAAGAAGGGGTGCCTGCCGAACAAATTTTAAATGAGGGCTTGCTAGCAGGGATGGATGTTGTTGGCGAACGGTTTAAAAAGAATGAAGTATACGTTCCCGAGGTTTTGCTGTCTGCCCGTGCTATGAATATGGGAACTGAAATTTTAAAACCCTATTTGCAAGAAGATGGTGCAACCGAAAAGGGTACGGTCGTGCTCGGAACTGTAAAAGGGGACTTGCATGACATTGGTAAAAACTTGGTCCGTATGATGATGGAAGGCAAAGGGCTGAAGGTTATTGATTTGGGTGTTGACGTTGATGCACAAAAATTTGTTGACGCCGCCAAAGAAAACAATGCCAAAGTGATTGCTTGCTCCGCTCTGCTTACCACCACCATGGGTGAAATGAAAAACGTGGTGGATTTGGTAAAAGAAAACGGATTGGATGTAGCAGTTATGGTTGGCGGAGCTCCCGTTACCAAGGATTTTGCTGATTCAATTGGGGCAAGTTATTATACCGATGATGCCGCATCTTGTGCTGATCAGGCGTTGGCATATTGTGTTTGTTAATTTTGATTAATAACGTTATGACCGACAGAGTTTTCTGTCGGTCATGCTTTTGTGAAGAACGTCGCCATTTATGTGAAATTTCTTTGCAATATTCCTTGACATTTATTGCTGTGACCGATATAATAGTGGGGTAACTGAATTATCGAGGTGTGGCGCAAATGGTAGCGCGCTTGCTTTGG
>JAZRFL010000089.1:0-1227 GCA_045661365.1 Acutalibacteraceae bacterium
TTTTCATAATAAATTCCTCCGATTCTTATTGACACGTTATTTTGACGGTTTTATAATAGGTGATGTAAAGAACAACACAACTATATATGGTAGCAATTCATATTTTTTTCAGCACTATCACTTCCCAAAATTATGATGTAAGGCGGAATAGTTGAAAAAGAGTAGAATTGCACCACCAACAAGGAGGTGCATTTTTTATGCTTCAAATCAAAATCGTAAAAGGTAAGGACATTGGCGACCTGAACGAACGCGTAAATGAATTCCTTACAACAGTCAAATCCGACGCGATCAAAGACAACATAGAATTCGACATTCCTGAACTGGTCGCAATTATCAAGTATGAACTTTTTGAAGAATGGCACGGTCGTTTATGTTCGGAATGCAAATACTGGGACGACGGCGGAAGCGCCGATTCGGTTTCAGGACTTTGCCAGGAACGCGGGTGCCGTAGACGATTCAACGCAAAAGCATGCAAGTGCTTCAAGGACGTAAGGGGGTAACACATCATGAAGAAATACAGAGTACGCGAGGGTTCATTTATTGACTACATTCGCTACGGCGGTGTTGGCCTTGTTTTCGGCCTTGTAATGGCGTGGGTAATGAATTCAGTTTATCCATTATAGGTAGGACGGCACCGGATGAAAAACCCTTTCCGGTGCCTGAACATAAAAGTAGTAGTAAGGCTATTGCAAACGGTTCATGGCGGTCGGTGTCAAACAGTTATTTTTTAGAGAAACAACATTAAATCGCACACAGTCCAAAACCACATGATACCGACGCCGGCCGCAGAAAGGAGAAAGCGACATGGCACATATGTGCGTACTGGCTCCGAGCCGGGAGTGCGACGGCTGCGAAGAATGCGAAATGCAGCACGAAAGCAAAGAAGAAATAATGCGGTGGGATCGCTACGAAGAAGAATACGACCATTACCGCGACAACGAATACGAAAAATATTTAGAAAGGGAGTGAATAACAATGACGGTTACTTTTGAGGATTTGCAGAAAGCAAACGAAACGATCCGGACGACCAACATCAAAGGCAAGGAATACGCTGAAGTCAACCAGCGTATAAAGGCGTTCCGTATGGTTTACCCTTACGGAACGATAGAAACGACCATGCTGAAAAACGATGACGGTGTATGCGTGTTCAGGGCGGACGCCTACGACGGCGACACGCTACTTTCGACCGGCCACGCTTATGAGGTTGAGGGTTCGACATTCATCAAC
>JAZRFL010000090.1:0-3612 GCA_045661365.1 Acutalibacteraceae bacterium
ATTCTTTGCTGAATCACAATGAAACCGAGGGACTTACTTATACGGTGGATTTAAATAACTACACAAAAGGCTGGCATCGTTTGGTTATCGAACGCGGCAATATGCACGCGGTAGGGACTGGGAATATTGCGAATCCTTCCCATGTGAAATTGTGTGTGACAGGTCAAACACTTTCAAAAGATTTGTATTTTTGCTTTGACAATTTGCGGGCCTCGGTTGATCGTCTTGCTACGGTAAACGAACAATACTATACGGAGGAAGAATTGGCCGACGTCACGGTTGACGTGAGCGGAATTGACTATATCGGAAAGCCTACCGAAGCAGTCACTCTTAGCTATGGTGATACCAACGATGACACAAAAGCCGATGCTACCGATGCATTGATCGTATTACGGTATATTGTCGGAAAGGAAAAGTTTGACGGGCGACTGTATAAAACCGCCGATGTCAGTGGCGATAATTTGGTGAATGCCAACGATGCTTTGCAAATTTTGCGCTACACCGTGGGAAAAATCCAAAATTTTGAAATCGAAGAACAGCCGCAAAAGGATTTTCAAATCGAAGAAGTGGATTTTCACTTGTCAGCAACAGGCTTGCAAGAAAACACCATCTACGTAATCACCACCGAGGCAATTGGAAAAAACACAGCCTACATGCCTCACGATGCGGCACGGTTGATCTCTTCTTTGCAAGGTTTGCTCAATCGCGAACTTGAAACCCATCGGGTAGCGTTGTTGATTCAAGATAAACATACAAGCAATTGGCTGGGATATATCAAAGAAAACGACACGTTGTTAAACGGAATGGATCAAACGGTTTCTCTGACTACGGTAGATCAGCTGTTAGCGGTGTTTGCCAATCAACTAAAGGAGTGTGGTATGACTCTTTGGGATCCCAATGTTTCCTCTACCGCTAACGTAGCGGCAACGATTTGCGGATTGAACGGGTATTTGCCTGTGAAATATGATACCACCAAAGGTAGTTTGTATCATAAGCTTTGTGAAATGGGTGTTCCTGTTCGATTGAATTTGGTCGATAAGTTTAGCGGGAAGGGTGTAATTCCCGATACCCTCCTTCTTTCAAGCGGCAGCAAAAAGTGTGATCCTTATTTGTGGGCGCTTGAAAAGGTGTCGTCGCGTTGTTCCGACTATTATACGGTGTATTTACCCGATGGTGCCAGTGCAACCGAGGGAAACATTGTATATGAAAATGACGTTCATTCCAAAAGCTTGGACTATAACAAGCTGTTTAACCATGACTATGGAATTTACCGCAAGGCATTTTTCTTTGATCTGACTCCCATAGATATTGAAGCCCCTTGCGACGATCCTACGCAAAAACTCGGTACCGACCGTAACACATTAAAGGAAATTTTGTTGAATCGATATTGCCGTGCCGGCGGTACCTTTGGTGAAGTGGTTGGTTTTCCTCCTTGGGCGTTAAAATATGCTACACACAACGGTTGGGGGAGTGTTGAAGCTACCTCGGTGGAAGCCTCTTTTACCGAATTAATTACCATGTATAATTGCTATTTGGATGCAGACGGTTCGTTGCCAAATTGCTCTTTGTATACTCAATTTTCGTTACAAGAGTCTTACGAATCTGTTGCCAATCAAAAACCGGTTACCGAAGTGTTTGACGAGAATACCATGTATTTGTACATGTATACCGGGGATTATGATTCCTCCCCTTGGGCGGTGGAACATCTTTATCGTTGCTATAACGACCCTGCCCGTGGTTCTATTCCCATTACATGGTCATTTACCCCCGGACTTTGCAACCGTATTCCTATGGTGATTGACTACTTGTACCGTAATCAAACCGAAAATGATTATTTTAGTGCGTCTGACAGTGGGGTAGGGTACATTCGTCCTCACGGCTTGTTCCAAAGTGAAAGTGCGCGTACGTTGCCTGATGGAGATAAGGCTTTTATTGCTTTGAACCAGCAGTATTTTGAGCGATTTGATCTGGATTCGGTAGGATTTTTGATCGGTAAGCTATCTCCTCAAGTATGCCACACGTATAATCAATTTGCGCCGATCGGCAGCAATGGTAATGATACTTCTTGGTCGCCGGCGGTATACAACGGTGCCCCGTATTTGAGAATCAAAAACGGAATTGGCGATCCCGCCACGACTCCCGAGGCTATGGAAACGGCAGTCAGCGGAATGCTGGACTTTGCACGTGACATGAAGGAATATCACGTGGCAGGATTCCGCACGATCAAATTTAGTGCCGGTGACTTAAAACGTACGCAAGAGGCATTTTTGGCATACGCGAAAGAGCGTGATCCTGACACAACTTATAAATTTGTGGATTATAAAACGTATTTTGCTATGATGAAAGAAGCGGGAACAGGTCGCTATACACTAAACGGATAAATCATATATTTGCCGAAAAATGTGTTAAACCCGAACCGATTACCAAGTGGTAACCGGTTCGGGTTTGCTTGCTTTGTGATGCTTCAATCAGGTGCTTGTTCCGCTAAACAACGTTTTTTAAGTTGCATGGGAGAAACACCGAACTGATCTTTAAACTTGCGGCTGAAATAACCCACATCGTCAAATCCCACATCATAGGCGATTTGGGTCACACTTTTGTCGGTTTGTTTGAGTAAGGTTGCTCCTTCTTGCAGGCGAATGTCCAGTAAATACCGAATGGGGGAATATCCTGTAATCTGGTGAAACAAGCGACAAAAATGAGAGGCTGAAACGTGGCAGACCTCGGCTAATTCTTCCAGGGTGATATGTTCCGCCATTTTGCTTTTCATCAGATCCAAAGCCGGTTTAATGCGGTCGTGCTGCTCGGCGTTTTTTACCAGTTGGCAAAAAGATGAACCCTTATACACGTGGCGACGAAACAAACAAATCAACATATGGTACACGTGGGATTTCACTGCCAACTTATACATCAGTTCCTTATCTTTCATTTCTTGACAAATAGCTTTAATACACCCCGAAAATTCTTCATCGCGGGTAATATAGTTGTTAAAACACACGTGGGTGTCAGTCAGCAAATTCATATACCGCTCCACTTCGGTGGTTAGACAATCTTGTTGATACAGCGAAGCATCAATCATTAAGCAATCGTACAACGGCTGACCACTTTGGTAGGCTACTTGATGCATTTCATATGGATTGATGATAATCACCTCGTCATCCTCCACGGTATAGATGCGATTTTCACAGTGCACCACGGCACCACCACGATGAAAATACAAAATCTCAATTTGTTCATGCCAAGAAGCATAATTTTCTTGAAACTCCTGTCCCTTGGTCAGGGTTATATCGTGAATTGCCCGTACGTTCAAAGCGGTATCGTCAAACGGAATTCGATCGTATAATTTGATTAAACTCATACCATCACCGACTTTTCATTTAGTAGAAACAGTATAGCACGGTTTTCAGAAAACCGCAACAACGAATATGCAAATATTGTACAAAAACGAGGTAATATTTTCCTAACACTCTTAGGATTTGTGATAGTATAATCCAAAGAGAACAAAACTTCGAAATGTATAGGAGGGGTTTTATGCGACAAATTCTCATTGGTGCTGACGGTGGCGGTACCAAAACCAATTTGATTGCCGTAGATGCCGTAACCGGTGAAAAA
>JAZRFL010000091.1:0-6374 GCA_045661365.1 Acutalibacteraceae bacterium
ACAATACTCTGCTTGGTTATTTGTGGGAGTTAGACGATGCTACTCGCCAAACTATGCTTGGCTATTGCGGCTTCCAAGGAAATGATTGGGGAATTGGTTGGCGTGACGTGTTGCGTGTAATGATGGCAAGTTCTGCCGACTTGGTGATTTTTCCCATTCAGGATCTGCTTGGCTATGGTGCCGATACTCGTGTAAACAAGCCCGGCATTGCTGACGAAAATTGGCAGGTGAGGTTTACTATGTCACAAATTCAATCGGTTGACAAGGAATATATCAAAAAACTCCATCAACTGTATTATCGTTAATGGATAGGGGGACTGTATATGAATCGTTACGGTATTTATCCCGGTTCTTTTGATCCTTTTACCAACGGACATTTAGATGTGGTGAAAAAGGCGGCTGGATTGCTAGATTACGTTTATGTCTTGATTGGAATTAATGCCAACAAGAAAAGAACCTTCGACGGAGAACTTATGAAAGCCGCCATCGAAAAAACGCTGGAACAAGAAGGGATTACCAATTGTACCGTTTGTGTATATAACGGTTTGGTGGCAGAATTCGCTAAGCAAAACAATGTGAAATATATGGTGCGTGGTCTTCGTAATAATATGGACTATAATTATGAAGAAAGTATAGCCGAGGTTAATAAGTTGATATACGCGCAAATGGAATATGTTTACTTTCGCGCTGAAAATATCGCCTTGTCCTCTTCTATGGTGAAAGAATTGCATCAGTTTGGTCAAAACGTTTCTGCCTACGTGCCGAAACCTATTATGGATCTATTAAAATAATTATTTATAAAAGCGTAGTCGATTGTAAAATCGATTACGCTTTTTTTGTAAAAAAGTTTTTTCTCTTGACATTCAGCATACCTCGTGATACGATGTATAGCACGAGAGGAGGTATTGTATGGATATTCAATTAAAACGGGGACTGTTAGAAGTTTGTGTTTTGGCTGCCATAAAAAATGAGGATTCTTATGGGTATAAGATTATAAAAGACGTTAAACCATACGTTCAGTTGTCGGAATCCACTTTATATACCATTTTAAAACGGTTAGAGTCGGCAAATATGCTTACTGTGAGAACAGTGGAGTATTGTGGTAGGTTGCGTAAATATTATCACATAACCAACGAAGGAAGAAGACGGATTGATGATTTTTTACAGGAATGGCAAGAAGTAATGTCAATATATCATTTTGTTGCCACCAAGGAGGGCGATAGCGATGAGTAAACAAGTGTTTTTAGATCAATTACGATTGGGGTTGTCAGGATTTCCACAAAAAGAGATTGAAGAGCGCATTTCTTTTTATGATGAAATGATCGATGATTATATGGAAGAAGGTTCATCGTTGCAAGAGGCCTTGGAAAATGTAGGCTCAGTCGACGAAATTGTTGCTCAAGCAGTCAAAGAACTATCATTGACAAAATTGGTCGTGGAAAAAATAAAACCCAAGAAAAAATTAGTCGCTTGGCAAAAGATTTTGATCATAGTGGGATTCCCTTTGTGCTTTTCGTTATTGATAGCTGTGCTTGCTGTGGCGCTTTCTCTTTACCTTGTGATCTGCTCGCTGGTAGTTTCGCTGTGGTCGGTACAAGTAGCGTTGTGGGTAACTTCTTTGTGTAGTTTTGTCGCAGGTGGAATCAATTTGTTCTTGGGCAATTCACTTAATGCCGTGGCGTTTGTTGGTATTGGTTTTTTGTCAGCGGGATTATCGGTGTTTACGTTTTTGGGCTGTTTATTTGTTACCAAAAGGATTTGGCGATTGACACAAAATACCCTTGTTTCTGTTAAATCTTTGTTTATGAGAAGGGGAACGGGAAAATGAAAAAATCAATAAAAATTTGGATGATTATAGCAAGTTGTTGCGTAATGGTCGGTATCGGTTTTTTGGCTGTTTCTATGGTTGCTAGCGGATTCGATTATACAAAAATGTTTACTTCCGCTCAGTTTGAAACCAAAACCCATCATATTACCCAAGCATTCGACAGGATTTCTTTGGAAACCAAAACGGCAAATATTGTTTTACGGCGATCAACCGATTCTTACTGCAAGGTTGTTTGTTATGAGACAGAAACCGTAGGGCATGGTGTTCAAGTAGAAGCAGGTGTCTTACGAATTCAAGTGCAAGACCAACGCAAGTGGTATGAATATTTTGAAATTACGCCTACAAGACCAAGCGTTACGGTATATTTACCCCAAGAAGAATATCGTTCGCTGGTTGTTAAAGGATCGACCGGTAATGTATCGTTGCACAAAGATCTGTTGTTTCAAGAAATTGATATTGCGTTAAGTACAGGTAACGTTACAAGTCAAGCGGCGGCTGTTCGTTCAAATATTCAGGTGACAACCGGGAATATTCAGCAAATGAATACAACGCTTGGCTCAGCACAATTTAGCACGACTACGGGAGATATATCGCTTAAACAAATTTGTTTTGATGGAACTGCTACCATTCATGTGAATAGTGGGGATGTAGACATTGCAGACATTACGGCAAAAGATATGTCTATAAGTACTTCGTCGGGAGAGGCTGTGTTACAAAATACGGTGGCAGAAAAATTTTTGACAGTTGAAACCGACACAGGAAATGTACAGTTGGATTCTTGCGATGCCTCTGAAATTGCGATAGAAACCTCTACCGGTGATATTAACGGTTGCTTGCGCACTCCTAAAATATTTTTCGCTCATAGCGATACAGGGGACGTTTCGGCACCCGATACCATTACGGGCGGCAGATGTACCATAACCTCTTCAACCGGTGATATTGCTATTACGATTGAAAGGGAATAGGCGTGTAGTAAAATAAAAACAACCTCTTTTGCATCATACAAAAGAGGTTGTTTTTATGGAGCGGGTGATGGGAATCGAACCCACGTATCCAGCTTGGAAGGCTGGTGTTCTACCATTGAACTACACCCGCAGATCCGCAACGCAGTAATATTACCACATTTGCGAATGAATGTCAAGACAAATTTACCGAATTTATTGAATATCGTTTTGTTCCTTGGTAGCAATAACGGTGTTGTTCATAAGCATGGCAATGGTCATGGGACCAACACCACCGGGGACGGGAGTAATTGCACCGGCGATTGGCAAAACGGCATCAAAATCAACGTCGCCGCAAAGTTTTCCGTCGTCTAAACGGTTAATACCTACGTCAATAACTACGGCGCCCTCTTTGACCATGTCGGCTTTAACAAAGTTTGGAATACCAACAGCGGCAACAAGAATATCCGCGTTTTTGCATTTTTCTTTTAAATCTTTGGTTTTGGAATGGCAAATGGTCACGGTACCATTTTTGTGAAGCAACAACATAGCCATGGGTTTGCCAACAATGTTGCTACGACCGATTACAACGCAATCCTTACCTGCAACGGGAATTTCAGTGGAAGCAATCAATTCCATGATTCCGGCAGGAGTACAGGGCAATAGTGTACAGGTACCTTGCATGATTTTTCCCACGTTAATAGGATGAAAGGCGTCAACGTCTTTTGCAGGGTCAATTGCGGCAATGACAGCATCTTCGCTAATATGACGAGGCAAGGGAAGCTGTACCAAAATCCCATTAACCGTGTCATCTGCGTTGAGTTTGTGAATCAAAGCAAGCAATTCATCTTGGGTGGTTTCAGCAGACAAGGTGTATTCTAAAGAACGAATACCACAAAACTCGCAAGCCTTTTTCTTGTTGTTAACGTACACACGAGAGGCGGGATCATCTCCTACCAAAATTACTGCCAGACAGGTTTCGATTCCTTGGGCTTTTAGGGTAGCTACCTCGTTGGAAACTTTTTCTTTGATTGCAGTAGAAACCGCTTTCCCGTCAATGATTTTGCAATTGGACATGATAAAACCTCCTTAAGAAATAACCGCTTGTTGTTTTTGGTTGGATTTTACTTTTAGATTGATGAGAATCAGGGCAACCAGTCCCAAAACAAAGCAAGCAGCGGCAACGAGTTGCGAAATTTTAAAACCGCCCACCATTAAACTGTCGGTACGAACTTGTTCTATAAAGAAACGACCCAATCCATACCAAATAACATATTGCAAAATCCCCTCGCCTTTAAAGTGGCGATGTTTGCTTAAAAAGTGAATTAAAATAAAGCCGATGATACACCACAGAGATTCATATAAAAAGCATGGATGTACAGGGGCAGTATCATTTACATAGACGCCTTGGCTACGTAGTGTTTCCGATTGTTCATTCAAATAATTAAAGGTGGCATCACTTTCCATTCCCCAAAAAGCATCGGTGTTGGTACCAAAGGCTTCTTGATTCATAAAGTTGCCCCAACGACCTACTGCTTGTCCAATCAAAAAGGCGGGTGCCGCCAAGTCAAACATATCTAAAACATTGACCTTTCGCCACACACAAGCCAAACCGCCAAAGATCAATGCGCCGATAATACCGCCGTAAATAGCCAATCCGCCTTTGCGAATGTCTAACATTTCGGTAAAGGTGGCGTAATGGTCTAAAGAGGTAAGTACATAGTAGGCACGGGCACAAACCACAGCGCCTAAGGTGCCGATCAAAATAACGTCGATCATGGCATCATTATTGATTTTATAATCTGCCGAGCGACGGAATCCGTAAATCAAGGCAATTAAAAACCCGGTGGCAATGATAATACCGTACCAATAAATGGGTGTGTCGCCGATTTTGAAGGCGACGGGATCCAATAAAAAGTTTTCTCGTTCACCAAAAAAATAACCAATTGTATACATAGTAAAACCTCCTAAAGACAGATGGTGAAATTAAGACAAGGGCTTGATCACAGACAAAGCGCTGCGTTCAATGTCTATGGTTTGTTGCAAATGACGATTAAGATCGTTGGGAGTCATGTTTTCAATGATTTGAGCTTCGTCAAACAACCCACTCTCATCACAAGCACAATCGGTTAAAGCATCACCAATGCCCTCTACGTTGTTGAAAGCCATAATATAACTACCGTAAAATTGGCGCCGAATCAGTTCAAATTCTTGTGGATCAATACCACTCGTTTTGGCTTGTTCAAATGCGGTTTTTAGGCGTTTTATTACAGTTTTCGGATCAACTGATTCACCGCTAAACAAAATGCAGGCATAGTTACGGCCTTCAAATAAACTGGCGCCAAATCCCTTGTTGATGAGTCCTTCATCCAACAGTTGATTGTATAAAGGGGATTGTTGTCCAAACAATACTGCCAAAAGCATGGAGAGTTCCGTTCGGGTAGATAAAGGCAAATATCCGATAGTATCTAATTTGATACCCCAAATGAACTGGGGAATCGAAACCGGCATAATTTGTTCCCTATACTCACAAACAACGTGATACGGTTCGTCGTAGGGCATGGTTTCTAATGCAACGGTCGGGGTGTCTTTTAAATGTTGTTCGCACATTGTTAAGACACGGTCGGCCTCTACATTTCCGCATATCACAATAAACATGTTTTGCAGATTGTAAAAAGTGTTGTAGCACTGATATAATAAATCTGCGTTGATTTGGGAAATTGTTTGTGCCGTGCCGGCTATATTGATTCGTACCGGATTGTTGTGATATAAACTTTCAAGTGCATTGAACAGAACAACCCAATCGGGGGAATCATCATACATACTGATTTCTTGTCCTATAATACCTTGCTCTTTTTCTACTGTTGCTTGCGTAAAATAGGGGTGTTGTACAAAATCAAGCAAAATTTCAAAGGATTCATCAAAACGATCGGTGCAAGAGAACAAATAACACGTACGATCAAAGGATGTATATGCATTTGCCGAAGCACCGGTTTTTGCATATCGCGCAAAGGCATCGCCATCTTCGCTTTCAAACAATTTGTGTTCCAAAAAGTGAGCGATTCCTTCGGGGACAATGGTATAATCCGATTGTTCTGAAATACGAAAAGCATTATCGATTGAACCGTATTTCGTACCAAAAACCGCGTAAGCACCTGAAAAATTCGGCTTTTCGCATATATATATTTTTAGCCCGCTTTTGTGGGTGGCCACGTAGTATTGTTCTTGCAAGGCGGGATGAAACAATTTTTCTTTAATCATTTTTCCTCCTCCTGACCTTGCAGAACATAGACTGTATCAAGGGTAACGGTTTTGGCTGCTACGATAATATCCTCTTTGGTGATTTCATGCAATCGTGCAATAAATTCATCGGGATCTTCCATGGTTTCATTAAAGATTCTTGCCAAATACCAAGCTTCAATGGAACTCGGTGTATCGGTAACACTTGTAGCACCGTCAGCCATACTCATTTTGCAGGCATCGATCAAGTCACTGTCAAAATCTCCTTGTTGAATAGCGGTCAATTGATCCATGATTCCCTGACGTGCAGCAATAATATTTTCGTTAACCACACCGCTGTCAACACATAAAATCCCTTTCGGGGA
>JAZRFL010000092.1:0-1758 GCA_045661365.1 Acutalibacteraceae bacterium
TGTTTTACTGAGTCCGCCGGATACTTTCGTCCCCGCGCTTTCACCGGCTTTTGTTGCCGGTTCGTCGAGTATGTTTTTTAGGTCGCCGGATATCCCTTGAGCCGTTGGCACAATCTGGACATAGGCTGTTGCAATATTAGGCATCTGTTTCACCCGTTGCGCGTTTCCATGCCTCTTTAAAATCGGCGTGCGTCTTGAATTTCTGCACGCGTGATTTTTCTTTTGTCAGGGACTCGACAATCGAGGCCGGGCGGTTTCTGTTTTTCTGGCCGTCCTCTGTCTGCGCCCAAAATATTAAGCCTAACCTGTCGGCAATTAACGCGTTTAGCATGGTCGACAGCGGTATTTTGCTACCGCTGATTTCGGTTTTAAGTCTTGAATCGGCGGACAGGCCGATCGTAAGCGTTGCAATATATAGCGGTTTAAAGTCACGGTAATTATATATGCCGTAATATTCCGCCAAGTCGCAAACAAGGGCGTCCTCACGGTGTGCGACAATGTCCGCAAGGGCAATTATTTTTTTGACGCTTGCCCACCCGCGGTCATGATCTCGCCGACTTCCTTTTCGATTGCCTCGATAGGGACGCGGCCGTCCGGGGTGCGTACATGGTCATAAAGGGCCTTTTTCCCCTCGACGCCCAAAATCTTTGTTACGAACATCGAAAGGCCGGATAAAAGGCGTGACGGCTCCTCGCTGACTATGTCCGCGATAGCGTCCACGATTTCAAAATCATTCATTAAATTTTCGTCGATGGAATATTTAAACCCGCTTGCCGTCTTGCCTTTTATCATCCTGACCCCTTATTATGCGTGCTGTTGCACGTATTCGTAATGCGTATTGCCTGACGCGTCAATGTTTGCCGTGATCGTGATAGGATAGCCGATAGCCTGATCGTCCTTATAAACGATATCGCCCAAAGCTGTGACCGCGCCGTTGGGAATGACGATGCGCCGGGCGTAATTGTCCGCCTCTAACATTTCAATAATAAATTCCCGGTTGGCCTGTACTTTGTTATTAGCCTCGATGGCAATATTACCGTTTGCGTCTACTGTGACGTTGGCGTCGCCAAATGCGACTTTAAGGGCGGCCTCGTTGACCGATTCGATCATCGTAAAACTAAAGGTGTCCGTCCTGTCCGTATTGAGTGACAGGACTGTGTCACCGCCCCATGCCTTAATGTCTGTTGATGTAATCGCGTTGCTGTTTGTGACGCCGTCGCTTGAGATATAGCCCACTTCAACAAATGCCACGTTTTTGGCGGTGGTCGCATTTGTAGGTAAGGCCGTTCCAAGCGGCGCAACAAAAACAGCCCCGTTTGACGCCGGTTTACCGGCATTGACATTTGCGGAGCTACTCATATTTATTTATCCCCTTTTCAGTAGTGAACAAAATCAAACACCGCCTGATAGCGGTATTCATGGGTTGTTGTGTCTGTAAAATTGTAATGCGAATTTAAGCGGGCGGCCGATATTGCGGCAAGCGATGGTGACGCCAATAGGGCGTCAATGACGGACGCGTCAAGGGTTGCGGCGTCTAGGAGTGTCGGGGCGTATGACTTGAAAGCAAACGTTGATTCTTTCAAGTGATTGTTAACGCTCCCCCCGGTGCGTTCCAAAATAATATAGGTGTCGGGAACGTTTTCCGGGACTTCACAAAATACCGGGATGTGAAGTTTCTCTATGAGGTAATCAAGCAAAGTTTTTTCGATCATGATCCTAAAGCCTTTAGTAATATATTGTCCTTGTAACACGCCTTGA
>JAZRFL010000093.1:0-19801 GCA_045661365.1 Acutalibacteraceae bacterium
ACGGATTAGAAGGATTTACCGGCGAGGAGATCTATTTAAAAGGGGTACGGCAAGCCAAGCATGCAGGCGTAGCCTTTTTTGACCAACAAATCACCGGATTGTCCCGCCAAGGCAACCAATTTATTGCCGCAGGGCAAACGCCAATCGAAGCCAACTGCGTTTTGTTGGCAACCGGTACCCCTGCCGACCATTCTCTGCCCGATTTTGGCTTACCCTTTGCCCAAAAAGGGGTTCATTTACAAGCCGAACAAGACGGCTTTTACTACCGCAATCGCATGGTAGGGGTCGTGGGCGCCGGCTGTTACGGCGTACACCAAGCCATGTTGCTGTCTCGCATTGCCCGCACGGTCACCCTGTTTACCAACGATCAACGAATCCCCTCGGTGCCTCCTCCCATTGGTCTGAATCGCTACCCGATCGATCGACTGGAGGGACACGATCGTTTGGAAAAAATTGTATTTGAAAACGGTACGGCGTTGAATTTGGACGGGCTGTTTATTGCCAACCGAATTGCCGACGCGGTTGACCTGTGTGCAGGAGTAAGCGCCCAAACCAACGGTTTATACCCGACCCTTGACCCGCAGGGCATGACCTCGGTAGCAGGCGTATTCGCCGCAGGTGATTGTACCGGCAACACCCACACCCTGCAAGAACAAACCTATGACGGGTATCGTGTAGCCAAAAATATACTTTCATTTTTCGCAAAATAACGCTTATTTTGTGGCGAAATCCTTTTTTAACTCAATATATGGATAAAAAAAGACCTATTTTTGCAAAAAAATTCTGAAATAGGTCTTTATTTTTTTGTTCAACGGTGTTATACTAAAAACAATTGTAAGTAGTATTGTGTCAAAAGAGGATTTCATTCAGCAAATTTCACCAAGTTCAATATAACGATTATAACAAGGGAGATTTCCTTTTATGGATAAATTTGTGATCAACGGCGGAAGTCGGCTGGTGGGCGAAGTGACCATCAGCGGAGCAAAAAATGCAGCAGTTGCCATTATTCCGGCGGCCATTTTGTGCGACGGTATTTGTCGCATTGAAAATGTGCCCCAGATTTCCGATGTCACCAATTGTCTGCGTATTCTGTACGAAATGGGTGCTTCGGTCAAAACCATTGATGCCCACACCGTAGAAATCGACTCCCACTCGATCCACTCTCATATTGTCCCGCATGAAATCGCCAAACGTATGCGTGCCTCTTATTACCTGATCGGCGCGTTGCTGGGTAAATTTAACAAAGCCAGTGTTGCCATGCCGGGCGGTTGCGATTTGGGGCCTCGTCCCATTGACCAACATTTAAAAGGGTTTGAGGCTTTGGGCGCCAAAATCGCCCTGAAAGACGGCATGATTTCGGTAGAAGCCGATCGGTTACTTGGCAATCAAATTTACTTAGACGTAGTTTCGGTAGGCGCTACCATCAACATTATGATCGCCGCCGCCAAAGCCAGAGGATTGACCATTATTGAAAACGCCGCCAAAGAACCCCATATCGTTGACCTTGCCAACTTTTTGAACTCCATGGGGGCGGACATCCGCGGGGCAGGTACCGACGTGATCAAGATCCGCGGAGTGGAATCTTTGCGGGGTACCACTTACTCTATCATTCCCGACCAGATCGAAGCCGGTACCTTTATGGTAGCCGCCGCTGCGACAGGCGGGGACGTACTGATCAACAACGTAATTCCCAAGCACTTGGAATCCATTAGCAACAAACTGATCGAAGCGGGTGCCGAGGTGATCGAATACGACGAAGCCGTGCGGGTACGTGCCAACGGTCGTTTACAAAAATGCGTGGTCAAAACCATGCCGCATCCCGGATTCCCCACCGACATGCAACCGCAAATCGGTACCATGCTGGCGGTAGCCGAGGGCACCAGCGTAGTAAGTGAAGGGATTTGGGACAATCGTTTTCGTTACACCGAGCAATTGGCTCGCATGGGTGCCGATATTCAAGTCAACGGCAAGGTAGCGGTCATTCAAGGAGTCAGCAAACTCAAGGGAGCACCCGTACGGGCAAACGACCTGCGGGCAGGTGCCGCCATGTTGATCGCCGGTTGCATGGCTGAAGGTGTTACCGAAATTGAAGATATCCACTACATTGAACGGGGCTACGAAAACGTAGTAGAAAAATTCCGTTCTTTGGGGGCAGATATCAAGCGGATCACCGTACCCTCATCCATTTCCAAAGTGGTTTAACATTGAAATAGGTTCAAAGCCTTTTCTTCGCAATTGCCCTGAAAAGGCTTTTGTTTTTGACCAATCATCAAGGAGCGTAGTTTATGGCAAAAATCTGCCAACTGTTTAGCGGAAGCTCGGGCAACAGTACCTTTATCGGGACAGGTGACGGTGGTATACTGATCGATGCGGGTGTTTCCGCCAAGCGCATGGTTGCCGCTTTGTCCGATCTGGGAGTAGACCCTAAAAACATTCACGGCATTTTCCTCACCCACGAGCACAACGACCACATTTGCGGTGTGCGGGTATTGGCCGGCAAATACAACATACCGGTGTTTGGTCCCGAAGGCACCATGCTTGCCATGGAGCAAAGCGGAATCTTAACCGACAAATTCGACGCCTACATTTTCGACATGCCCCGATTGACCGTGGGAAATATGACGGTTTCCTCCTTCACCACAAGCCACGATGCCGCCGCCAGTTGCGGGTACAGAATCGAGTTGCCGGACGGCAGAGCGGTGGGGGTTTGCACCGACTTGGGTTTTGTAAGTGAAGCGGTGCGGCAAGGGCTAAGCGGTTGTACCGCTGTGGTTTTGGAATCCAACCACGATGTGGACATGGTAAAAACGGGGCCTTACCCCTATCATTTAAAAGAACGGATCTTAAGCAGACGAGGACATCTTTCCAACGATGCTTGCGCCGCAGAATTACCCTCTCTGCTTCAAAAAGGAACTACCCGTTTTATTTTGTCCCATTTAAGCAAGGAAAACAATTTACCCATGCTTGCCAAACGAACCGCATTGGCAACACTGAGACAACACGGCATGACCGAAAACAAGGATTTTATTTTACAGGTCGCCACTCCTTGCGACGGAACACCGATTTTATTATAAGAAGGGATCATATGGGAACCATAACGATTCTTTGTGTAGGGAAATTAAAAGAAGCCTATTGGCGTGACGCCATGGCAGAATACACCAAACGGTTAGGCGGTTTTTGCAAATTCAACGTGGTAGAGTTGGACGAAACCAAAGTGAGTGACCACCCAAGCGAAAAAGAAATTGCCACCGCAATAGAAAAAGAAGGGGAACGGATCCTTGCCAAGATTCCCGCAAGCGCTTTGGTTATTGCCTTGTGCATTGAGGGAAAAAGCTGGTCTTCGGAAGAATTGGCAAGCTATATTGCTACCCAGTCAGTAAACGGCGTCAGCCACATAGTCTTTCTCATTGGCGGATCTTACGGTCTGTCCCCTCGGGTCAAACAGTTGGCGCAGGTAAAGCTGTCATTCTCCAAAATGACCTTTCCCCATCAACTGTTTCGTGTTTTGTTAACCGAACAAATTTATCGGGCTTTTCAAATCAACAACCAAAGCCCTTATCATAAGTAAGTGAGGATTTTACCAATGGCAAAAAAGCAAGAGTACGGCAACGAAAGTATTTCCAGCCTAAAAGGGGCTGACCGCGTCCGCAAACGGCCTGCGGTTATTTTTGGTTCCGACGGAATCGAAGGCTGCCAGCATTCGGTATTTGAAATCATTTCCAACTCCATTGACGAAGCCAGAGAAGGTTACGGCAAAAAGATCATTGTTACCCGTTATGCCGACGGCTCGGTGGAAGTAGAAGACTTTGGTCGCGGAATTCCCGTGGACTACAACAAACGGGAAGAACGGTACAACTGGGAATTGGTCTTTTGCGAAATGTACGCAGGGGGCAAGTATGGCAACAACGACGGGGGCAACTACGAATTTTCCCTTGGCTTAAACGGCTTAGGTCTTTGCGCCACCCAATATGCCTCCGAATACATGGAAGCCGAAATCAAAAAAGACGGGACTCGTTATACCCTGCGATTTGAAAAAGGGGAATGTATCACCGGCTTACAAAAAGAAACCTACACCGGTCGTGCTACCGGTACCAAAATTCGTTGGAAGCCCGACCTGGATGTATTTACCGATATTCAAATTCCCTTGGACTATTACCAAGACGTACTGAAACGGCAAGCGGTGGTCAACGAAGGGATCACCTTTATTTTGCGCGACCAACAGGGTCGAAGCTTTGAAACCTACGAATTTTGCTACGAACACGGGGTAACCGACTACGTAAACGAAATCGCAGGGGAGCAGGCCATGACAAGCGTGCAAACCTGGGAAACCGAGCGGGAAGGCAAAGACCGTGAAGACAAACCCATGTATCGGGTCAAAATGAAATCCGCCCTTTGTTTTTCCAACAAAATTCAAAAGAAAGAATACTACCACAACTCCAGCTGGTTGGAATACGGCGGTGCTCCCGAAAAGGCAGTACGGTCGGCTTTTGTGTCGCAGATCGACGCTTATTTAAAAAACAACAACAAATATCAAAAAAATGAAAGCCGCATTTCTTTCCAAGATATTGAAGAATGTTTGGTTTTGGTGGTTTCTTCCTTTTCTACCCAAACCTCTTACGAAAACCAAACCAAAAAGGCCATTACCAACAAGTTTATACAAGAGGCAATGACCGACTTCTTCCGCCATCAGTTAGAGGTGTATTTCATCGAAAACCACGCTGAGGCTGAAAAACTGGTAGAGCAGGTTCTTATTAACAAACGCTCTCGGGAGCGTTCGGAAAAAGAGCGGCTCAACCTGAAAAACACGTTGCAAAAAAAGGGGTCGTTCATTGACCGTATTGACAAATTTGTGGACTGTCGCAGCCGTGATATGTCCATTCGCGAGCTGTTTATCGTAGAGGGCGACTCGGCTTTGGGCTCCTGTAAACTGGCTCGAGATCCGGAATTCCAAGCCATTATGCCTGTTCGCGGTAAAATTCTTAACTGTCTGAAAGCCGAATACAGCAAAATTTTCAAAAGTGAGATCATTACCAACTTGGTCAAGGTCATGGGTTGTGGGGTCGAGGTTACCTCCAAAGCCAACAAAGGGCTTTCTACCTTTAATTTGGACAATCTGCAATGGAACAAAATCATCATTTGTACCGATGCGGACGTGGACGGATTCCAGATTCGCACGCTGATTCTCACCATGCTTTATCGGCTGACCCCCACCTTGATCAACGAAGGTCGGGTGTATATTGCCGAAACCCCCTTGTATGAAATCGAAAGCAAGGGTGAAACCTATTACGCTTATAACGAAAGTGAAAAAGCCGAGATCATGGAAATTGTCGGCAACCAAAAATACACCGTTCAGCGTTCCAAAGGTCTTGGTGAAAATGACCCCGACATGATGAACCTGACCACCATGAATCCCGCCACCCGCCGACTGATTCGGGTACTACCCGAAGACGCCGAAGAAACCGCGCGAATGTTTGACCTGTTGCTGGGGGATGACCTGCAAGGACGAAAAGATTACATTGCCGAATTCGGCGCCAATTATTTAGACATGATCGACGTGTCGTAAGAAAGGGGGAGCAAACACAATGGCTCAAAAAAAGAAAAAGCAAGATTCTGCCAAAGGCACACCCAACTTGGCCGAAATGCACACCACCATTATGGGGTCGGGACTAACCGTTGACCAAGCGGTATCGGACACCTTAAAAATCAACTACATGCCTTATGCCATGAGTGTCATTGTTTCCCGTGCGATTCCCGAAATCGACGGGTTCAAACCCTCGCACCGCAAGTTGCTTTATACCATGTACGGCATGGGGCTGTTAAACGGCGGCACCATTAAATCCGCCAACATTGTGGGGCGCACCATGCAACTCAACCCCCACGGGGACGCCGCCATTTACGAAACCATGGTGCGACTTACCACCGGTAACGAAGCGCTTTTGCACCCTTACGTAAAGTCCAAAGGTTCCTTCGGCAAAGCTTATTCCCGCGACATGAAGGCCGCCGCCTCCCGTTACACCGAGGCAAAGCTTGCCGATATTGCCGCCGAATTGTTCCGCGACATCAACAAAGACACGGTGGATTTTGTAGACAACTACGATGCCACCTTAAAAGAACCCACCTTGCTCCCGGTTACCTTCCCTTCGATCCTTACCAACAACAACTCGGGGATCGCGGTTGCCATGGCCAGCGAGATCTGTTCCTTTAACCTCAAAGAGGTTTGCGAAACCACCATTGCCCTCATGCGAGATCCCGACCACGTAATCGCTGACACCATGCCCGCTCCCGATTTTCCGGGTGGTGGTCAATTGTTGTATGACCGGGAAGAAATGGAAAAAATTTACCAAACCGGTCGCGGCAGTTTCAAAGTACGCAGCGTTTACACCTACGATCAAAAAAACAACTGCATTGACATTACCCAGATCCCCCCTTCCACCACCTGCGAAGCAATTATTGAAAAGGTAGTAGATCTGGTTAAACTAAAAAAAGTCACCGAGATCAACGATATTCGTGACGAAACCGGTTTGCAGGGCTTGCGAATCACCATTGACTTAAAGCGGGGTACCGATCAAGAAAAACTAATGAAAAAACTGTTTAAAATGACCCCGTTGGAAGACAGTTACCCCTGCAACTTCAACCTGCTGATCGCCGGTACGCCCCAAGTACTGGGTGTAAAGGAAATTTTGACCGAATGGACCGCCTTCCGTATGGAATGCGTGCGTCGTCGGGTATATTTTGATTTGCAAAAAGCCAAGGAAAAATTACACCTGTTAAAAGGTCTTTCCAAAATCCTGCTGGACATTGACAAAGCAATTAAAATCGTACGCGACACCAAGGTAGATGCCGAAGTAATCCCCAACTTGATGATCGGATTTGGCATCGATGAGGTCCAAGCCAACTACGTTGCCGAAATCAAACTGCGACATTTGAATCGGGAGTACATCTTAAACCGTTTGGAAGAATTAGAGGAATTGGAAAAAAAGGTTGCCGATTTGGAAGAAACCCTAAAATCCAATGCCAAAATCAAAAACATTATCATCGGCGAACTGCGTGAAGTAATCAAAAAGTACGCACAAGAGCGAAAGACTGCCATTATTTACACCCAAGACATTGCCGACGAACCATACGTAGAAGAAGTCCCCGACTATCCTGTCCACTTGTTTTACACGCGCGACGGATACTTTAAAAAGATTTTGCCCAATTCATTGCGCATGAGTGGTGAACAAAAGCTGAAAGAAGGTGACGAGATCATTCAAACCTTCGACACCACCAACAACAAAGAATTGCTGTTTTTCACCAACCAATGCCAAGTGTACAAAACCACCGTTGCCGCCTTTGACGAAACCAAGGCCAGCAACATGGGCGATTACATTGCGGGCAAATTGGGCATGGACAACGGAGAAGTCCCCATTTACATGGCTCTGACCGACAAAGATTATTTGGGAAATATGTTGTTCTTCTTTGAAAACGGCAAGGTTGCCAAGGTAGAAATGAAAGCCTACCAAACCCTGACCAACCGCAAAAAACTGCTCAATGCATACAGCGACAAAGCCCCCATTGTAGCCATTTACTACGCACCCGAAGAAAAGGAATATTTACTCACCTCTTCCAACGGGCGCATGTTGCTGTTTAACTCGGCGGCTATCATGGCAAAAACCACCAAAAACACCCAAGGGGTGGCAGTCATGACCCAAAAGCGCGGACATCGCTTGCTAAAGGTGGAGCCTTATACCGACGGCATTTTGATGAAGCCTCACCGTTACCGCACCCGCACCTTGCCCTCGGCAGGCAGTTACATGCAAGCCGAAGAACAAGGGGATCAGCTGATGTTTTAACGGTGCCAAGCCAAGGAGACATTACCCAATGAAACAAAAAATCCATGCCTTTCTTGCTTTGGTCATCGCCTTTTCTCTCTGTTTCACCCCCATGGTAAAAGCCGATACCGCGCATGATGATCTGAGTGCCATTGCCTATTTTCAAAATGCGTATCCTTGGCGGTATTATGAATACGGCGGGAAAACCATTGCACGCACCGGTTGCGGCATTCTTTCTTCGATCAATGCAATCAACTATCTCAACGGTGTGTTCGATACCACCGAAAAGGCGGATTTTGCCGTACAATCCATTGCCGCGTATGCTTATTCTATCGACGCTTTTAACGGAAAAGTAGGCGGCGGCACCGCCCGCTATTACCTTTTTGGTACCGAAATCAGTGAAACACCCCCTCTTGCCAAGCAATTTGGCAAACAATACGGTTTTACCATTTCGGTTCCATGGACCGAAAACTGGAACAAAGAAAATCAGTTCGATGGTTCTTCTTACAACAATATTTATGTGAATAAACACACACAGCTGAAATCCTATCTTGCGGCAGACGCCGTTGCGATTGCCCATGTGCCCGGTCATTTTATCTGTCTTGCGGATTACAATCCCGACACCGACGAATTTTTGGTCATTGATTGTGCTCCTTCGGAAAAAAGAGGCAATTGGGGATTAGGCGGCGTTCTTTGGTACTCGGCAGATGAGCTTTCCGGCGGAAACGGTGCTATGACCGTAGGTGGATTTTGCATTTTGGAACGAACCAAAGATTATCACGACCCCGCCAAATTAAGTGAGCCGTTGGATTTGGGCAAAACGCTAACGGCAAAACTCACCTCGCAAATGGGATATCATATAACGGCAGAAGCCGACAACGAAAGCCTTTCTGCCGAACGCCTTCCCAACCAATATTGGGATCTTTCACAAAATTCAGACGGGAGTTACTCGATTTTTAACAGTGAAACCGGCGGATATCTAACAGCCCAACCCTCTTTTTTAGAAGAAGCAAACCGCCCGTATGGCGATGTTGATCAAGACGGAACACCAAACACCCGTGATGCACTGCTTGTTTTGAAATCCACCGTTGGCAAACACAGCCCCTCTCAGCAAGAAAAAACACTGGCCGACGTTTCGGGTGATGGTTCCGCTAACGCCCAAGATGCCCTGCAAATTCTACAATATGTGGTAGGAAAAATCGAAGAGTTTCCTGCTCGCAAAGCCGCACTACAACAAACGGTCGTTGTTGCAAAAGAGACTGCTCAAGGTGCTCGCTGGAATCTGCTTACCTTGGGAGGATGTTACGTGTTACAACCTACTTGTTGCAACACATACGTGCTGACCATTTCACCAAACAATGGTTGCACTTACCTATCTCCCCTTGAAGCGACCGAGGAACAATTTTTCTTCTTAAATCAAATTGATTTTTTTCAAAAGTAACTGTTTTTTGTCAAATCGAACAAGCGTAGAACCAAGCAAACGAGGAATGCTCTAAATCAATGCATTCCTCGTTTCACCATATCTGCCCTTTTTACCCTTTTTCCTGCCCTTTTTGTCTGGTGTTCTATCTTCTTTTATGATATAAAAAGAAGAGAAAGGTGTGATCGTATGCAAACCATTCATTATCCTGTTAAAGACCGCAAATTAGAGGACGTAATCAACCAAAATACCTTGAATATGCTTTTAAGCCAATGGGAAAATTGGCAACAAGGTCCCGGTGTTTTCGGACGGTTGAATTTGCATTCTTGTTGGGGTACCGCCTCGGTGTTGGACCGCAACTACCAAGGGGAAACCATTTTGGCTTTATCCTCGCAAACTCGCATTGTGCGACGTTTATATGACCGCACCAAAAACCCCAAGTGGCTGGTAACGGTTAATGCCATGATTTCCCACATTCTATATTTGCAAGACCCCTGCGGCGGTTTCATTCACTCCTCCGCCGAGTTTGAACCCACCTATGACACCCGTGGTTGCCCCATCCATTTTTTCTATCCCATCATCGCCTTGTGCGAATACTATGAATGGGAGTATGCCGACGCCGCCTTGAAAGCGCTGATTCCCGACGTGATCGAGCGGCATTATCAATACATGGTCAAAGAAATCTGGCAAATCGGTTGCGGCAATCCTTACAAAAACTATCGCCCCTTGCCTTTCCCCGGTTGGTGCGGCGTAACCAATCAAGATTTGGTTGCCACCACCGCTTTGGCGCTGTGCATGAAGGTGTTTGGTCGCAAAGAACAATACGAAACCCACGGCAAGCCGGTGTTGGATTACTATTTATCCGAAGAATATTATTACGAAGAAATCGGTTTGTTTGAACGGGGCGACGGTAAAAACTTTGCCGAACGCACGATATATTACGATGTGATTTTAGAAAGTCTGGAACTGATTTATTCGGTAACAGGGGAACAACGGCTGATGGACGTATACGACAACGTAACCGCCCATTTGTTTGACGCTATTTTTGTGGCGGAAGACGGTTTGACATATCTTGCCCGAGGGGCTATCACCGACGAGTTTGACAAATCCAAGGTGTACGGTTGGGAATACGGCGCCATTGCTTTTAGCGGTTATCCCAATTTGATTACCCACATGCAACAGTATCTGAATCGCCACCCCGACAGCGAAAAGCAAGCCAAGCTCAACCAACTGAAAAACACCGTGGCTGCCTATGTGTTTGCCGACGGCTCTCTCCCCATGGGTATGTTTAACCCCAATCCCTTGTTTGCGGTGGCAGGCGGCACCGACTATAGCGGATGGATTTCGTTTATATTAGATTACCTGGGCGACTCGTGGCAAGACCCCCAATCGGTGGAAGTTCCTGCCGTGCATCGCACCCACAAAAACTTTACCTGGAAGCAAAACGGTCGCTTTTGGTCCATCGAAGAAGACGGTCAACGAAAATACGGCGGCTATTCTCGCATTCCCGGCGGCGTGGTAAAAGGGGACGGCGAGCCTGTAACCGGCAGTTTTGATCTGCTTGAAAAGGCCGAATTTGTGGAAATTATGGATTAGGTTGACAATTTACTCCTTGGGTGCTAAAATGGGGATATCCCATTTCATCCAAGGAGGATTTTTTTATGATTTTAGTTGCCCCTTCTATTTTATCGGCCGACTTTGCCCGTTTGGGGGAAAGTTGCGTTGCCATGGGCGAGGCAGGCGCCGATATTTTGCACTTTGACGTAATGGACGGTATGTTTGTTCCCAACATTTCTTTTGGGATTCCCGTATTGAAAGATTTGAACAAATACACCGATATGCCCATTGACGTGCATTTGATGATTGAAGAACCTCACCGTTACATTAAACAATTTGCCGAAAACGGTGCCGACTACATCACCATTCACGTGGAAGCCGAATCGGACATTGAAGGCACCTTAAAAACCATTGCCGACTACGGCGTGATTCCCGCTGTTTCGGTAAAGCCCGGCACCCCTGCCGAAGCAGTATTTCCTTATCTTGAAAAAATCGGCATGATCTTGGTTATGTCGGTGGAACCCGGCTTTGGTGGTCAAAGCTTTATGCCCTGCGCCATTGACAAGGTTCGCATTTTGCGTGAAGAATGCAATCGCAGAGGACTGACCGACATGCTCATTGAAGTAGACGGCGGCATTAATCTGGAAACCGGCAAACTGGTGGTAGATGCCGGGGCCGACGTACTGGTAGCCGGTAGTGCTTTGTTCAACGCCGACGCCCCCGCTGCAATCATCGCACAATTTAAAACCATGGCATAAACACAAGCCAAAAAGAAAGACCGTTACGATTGGATCGTAACGGTCTTTTGAATTTTAATTCGTTTTAGGCGGCAGGCATATTCATGCGAGCAACAACTGCTACGGCAATTACCAACAACATAAAAATGATTGCTACGTATTTGGTAACACGACGCAGTTTTTCAGAAATAGAGCGAGCCTTGCTCTTGGAGAGGAAGGTTTCGGCACCGCCACTAATTGCACCTGCAATCCCTTGACGACGACCTTCTTGCAACAAGATAATACCGATAATAATAACGGCAAACAAAATCAAAGCTGCGCCTAATACAATTTCATACCATTGCATATTCATATCATTAACCTCCGAAAAAATAGGATTTTATTGCATTGTAGGATATAGGATACCACACTTCGCTGCAAAATGCAAGCATTTTTTTATTTTTTATTTTCTTTGTATATTTTTGCTCTCACAAGCACACAATACCGTTGGCAGAAACCTTGAAAATGCGTTTGCAGGTCGTTCTGCCGCGTCACCCGGTTGGGTGGCGCTTTTATTTTGATTAAAATTTGACTTTATTTGACCTTGACTTTTTTTGACCTTTGTGATATGATACCATCATAAGGATCGTTACAAACACGAAAGGATGGGTTAAATGGGCATCAGCGATTTAGTTACCCAACGCATTTTACAATTGTTACATGAACAAGACGGCAGCGCCGAAATACGCCGCAACGAATTAGCAGAAGCTTTGGGCTGTGTTCCCAGCCAAATCAACTATGTGATCACCTCTCGGTTCACACCGGAACACGGGTACAACGTAGAAAGTCGGCGGGGAGGCGGCGGCTATATTCGCATTACCCGCGTTCGTATGGATCGCGGCTCGGTGGTTATGCATTTGGTCAATTCCATTGGCAGAGAAATGGATCATCCGACCGCTCGTGCCATTATCGGCAACCTGCAAGAACAGGGGGTAATTTTACCGCAAACCGCCGCTGTTATGGAAGCCGCTATGCGCGATCGCTGTTTTTCCGGATTACCCATAGAGGTGCGCGATGCATTGCGTGCCAACATACTCAAGCAAATGCTTATCAACGCATTATAAACAGGAGGCGTTTTATGATCTGTCAACACTGTCATACCAAACCCGCTACCACCCACATTCGCACATCCATCAACGGAATCGCCGAAGAGAAAATGCTGTGTAGCGAATGTGCCGCCAAATTAGGCTACAACGAGCTTTCCTCTATGTTTACCGGTGGACTGCTTGGCTCGTTACTACAAAACGATCTTTCCGGCACAACCGCCGCAGGAGCTGCACGGTGTCCTCGTTGCGGAATTCGATTTGAAGAAGTGATACATAGCGGCAAAGTTGGGTGCGCCGATTGTTACAAGCATTTTCACGAATTGTTAACTCCCATGATCGAAAAAGCCCACGGCAAAGCAAGCCACGCAGGGAAAAAGCCTGCGGGAGCGGATTGCAAGCCTCCCAAAAGCACGATCGACCAACTGAAAGAAGAATTGGCGCGGGCCATAGAAACCCAAGAGTTTGAGCGTGCCGCCATATTACGCGACGAAATCCGAGCACAGGAGGGATCTGCACAATGAGTCAGTCCAAATGGTATAACCAATCGGGTACAAACAGCGACATGGTCGTCAGCACCCGCATTCGTTTGGCAAGAAATTTTTCCGACTACCTTTTTTCTTCTCGATTATCCGAAAAAGATCAAGAAGAAATTTACACCCTAATACGATCTCAACTACCCGCTCTTTCTGCCGCCGTTGAAAAAGAATTGGGATTTTACGCACCCGACGCAGTCTCGATCGAGGCTAAGCGTGCCATGGCAGAACGCCACTTGATCGGCCGAGAATTTGCCGAAAACGGTCACAAACGCGCCATGCTTCTCAGCGAGGACGAATCGATTTGTGCTTTGCTATGCGATACCGACCACTTGCGGTTACAGGTGTTGTCTGCCGGATTGGAATTGGAAAAAGCGTACAATATCACCGAACGTTTGGATGACATGATTGGCAGTCAATTTGCATACGCTTTTGATAAGACCTTGGGATTTTTGACCGAAAGCCCTACCGATTTGGGAACAGGCATGAAAGCCTCGGTACTGTTGCATTTGCCCGCCATGGAAGCAACCAAAGAGATCAACACCTTAGCAAAAGCAATAAGCAAGATCGGGCTCACCTTACAAGGCACCTTTGGCGAAGGCAGTACGGTCAGCGGCAGTTTATACCAATTGTCCAATCGTATTACCATGGGCATTGACGAACGATCTGCTTTGGAAAATCTGCGTTGCGTAACCGAGCAGGTCATGTTACAGGAAAATCAAGCCCGTCAAAATCTGCCGTCCTTGCAAATTGAAGATGCCGCTTATCGAGGATTAGGCTTGTTGCAAAACGCCCGCACCCTTACGTTAAAAGAATTTTCCAACGCCCTTTCCCATTTACGACTGGGCGTATCTATGGGGCTGATCCCACACATTTCAATCGAAACCATTAACCAACTAAATGCTCAAATGCATCCCGCTACCTTGTTGTTGCAACACCCCGATGCCAACAGCACCGAAAAAAGAGACGTGATTAGAGCCACCAAAGTGCGGGAACAATTATCCTAAAAGGAGTTGATTCTGTATGTATCGGTTTAACGGATTTACCGAAAAAGCCAATTTAGCATTGAACATTGCCATAGATCAAGCCCAAGAATTCGGGCACACCTATATTGGCAGTGAACATATTTTACTGGGGATCTTGTCCGAAGGCAGCGGTACTGCCTCGGCCCTGTTAAACAGCAACGCAGTTACAGCCGAGATCGTAGGCGAACTGTTGACCGAGCGGGTCGGACGAGGCAGTCGTACCCGTTTGTCCCCCGCCGATTTCACCCCTCGTGCCAAACGAATTTTGGAGCTTTCTATTTCCGCCGCCCGCTCTATGAACAGCGGATACGTGGGAACCGAACACATTTTGCTGGCGATCGTCAAAGAGGGGCAAAGCTATGCCGCCGGTTTTTTGGAAGAACTGGACGTGGACTTGGAACGATTGGCAGAACAGATTGCAGGAGCACAACCCACCGCAAAAGCCAATCGAACCGCAGGCAAAAAAGACAACAAAAAGCAAACCGACACCCCCACCTTAGACAAATTCGGTCGTGACCTGACTGCCGATGCCAAGGAGGACAAAATCGATCCCGTTATTGGTCGGAGCGTCGAAATTGAACGGGTGATTCAAATTCTGACTCGCCGCACCAAAAACAATCCCTGCCTAATTGGGGAGCCGGGGGTGGGGAAAACCGCAATCGCCGAAGGATTGGCTTTAAAAATTGCCAAAGAAGAAGTGCCGGAATTACTGCACGGCAAGCGATTGGTAGCCTTGGACCTTACCGGTATGGTAGCAGGTACGAAATATCGCGGAGATTTTGAAGAACGCATCAACGCCGCGTTGGACGAAGTAAAAAAAGCAGGCAACATCATTTTGTTTATTGACGAGGTCCACACCATCATCGGTGCCGGCTCCGCCGAAGGCTCCACCGATGCCGCAAACATTTTAAAGCCTTCTCTCGCCAGGGGAGAATTGCAGGTGATCGGTGCCACCACCATCAACGAATACCGCAAAAACATAGAAAAAGATGCGGCGTTGGAACGGCGATTCCAACCGGTCACGGTAGGCGAACCCACCGAAGACGAGGCAATCGCCATTTTACACGGGTTGCGGGATAAATACGAAGCGCACCATCGTGTTAAGATCACTGACGATGCCATCGCGGCGGCGGTACAGCTGTCCGCTCGTTATATTCCCGACCGTTTTTTACCCGACAAAGCGATCGACCTGATTGACGAAGCAGGATCGCGGGTAAAACTGCGGGGATACACCCCACCGGAAGAAATCAAGCGATTAGAAGAAGAAATCAAACAGATCGAAGCCGAAAAAAACGCCAGCGTCAATGCACAAAACTTTGAAGGTGCGGCACGGCTACGGGACAAAGAAAAACACGGCAGAGAATTGCTTGACCACATGAAAGAAGAGTGGAAACAAAAGCAAGAGCACGCCGTGGGAGAGGTTACCCCCCATGAAATTGCCGAGATCATAGCGGGTTGGACCGGAATCCCCGCCACCAAACTGACCGAAGAAGAAGGCAAACGGTTGCTTCGTATGGAAGAAGAACTGCACAAGCGGCTGGTAGGGCAAGACGAAGCGGTCACCGCAGTTGCCAAAGCCATTCGACGGGGCAGAGTAGGACTAAAAGATCCCAAACGACCCACCGGTTCCTTCTTGTTCCTTGGGCCAACAGGGGTGGGAAAAACCGAACTGTGCAAAACCTTGGCAGAAAGTATGTTTGGCAGTGAAAACGCCATTATTCGATTTGATATGTCGGAATACATGGAAAAGCATACCGTTTCTCGTATGGTCGGCTCTCCTCCGGGATACGTGGGATTTGACGAAGGCGGACAACTGACCGAACAAGTGCGGCGCAAGCCCTACTGCGTCCTGTTATTTGACGAAATTGAAAAAGCACATCCCGACATTTTTAATCTACTGTTGCAAATTTTAGAAGACGGTGTGCTCACCGACTCGCAAGGACGCAAGGTCAATTTCAAAAACACCGTGATCATCATGACTTCCAACATCGGTGCCAAAGCCATCAGTCAAAAAACCTCCTTTGGTTTCGGCGCAAGCGACGACCGCGATGCGGATCAAAAAAAGATCAAGGAAGAGGTTATGGGACAACTCAAAACTGCATTTCGCCCCGAATTTATCAATCGCATTGATGATATTATTGTATTCAAACAACTGAATCAAGAAGATATTCGGGAAATCGCCTTGCGAATGGTCAACACCTTGGCAAAACGAGTGGAACACAACGTAGGGATCACCCTCGCCTTTGATTCCTCGGTATTGGATCGCTTGGCGGTGTTGGGATATGACAAGGTATACGGAGCACGTCCGTTGCGCCGCGCCATACAATCCAATATAGAAGATCTGCTCAGCGAGCAAATTTTGGACGGCACCGTCAAAACAGGCGACCACGTCACCTGTACCGTACAAAAAGACCAAATCGTGTTTACCCCTGCTCAGGGTGAGCAATAAGCCTCAAACACTAACAAAAAAACGAGGAGAACGAAACGTTCTCCTCGTTTTTTATACACATTCAATCAATACGCACCGGGAGCGAAGGGATCGGGTTCTTCCACCGGAGCGGTCAATGACAATGTTACGGTTTTATCGTTAATATTGGCTGTAGCTACGATATGATCAAAGTTTTGTGATTTGTCCGAAAAATCCACGTAAATATTTTCCCACTCATAGCCGGCATCCAACAAGGTTGCCAACGCAGTCCCATAGGTTTGACCAATCAAAACCTCGGGGGTAACGGCTTGCGGCTTGTTGCTTCCCATGCTGACAATCAAAACCACCTGTGCGGGAACAGCAACCTCGGTTCCTGCGGCAGGGTATTGGGTAATAACTGTGTCTTGCGCAACCGTATCGCTATACACCCTGTGAACGTTGACGGGATTCACTTCAAAGGAGGAGCTTTCCAACGAAGCGCAAGCAGGATATTGCTTGCCCACATAGTTGGGAACTTCTTTCACCAATTGTGCCGGATCGGAATTTACCGGTCCCCCTATGTAGGACGTGGTCGGCTCAGATTCTTCTACAATCGAAGAAACGGTAGTTTCTTTGTCACCAAAAATACCAACCAAGCCCAATTGCCAATCCAAGAAAAGGAATAAGCCACCTAAAATGATAAAGGTGATCAGCATGGCGATCAACAAATAAAGCCACGTCTTGCTCTTCTTTTGCGTCATTCGGTCATCGGGATCGTAGTCATCGTAATCGTCATCATCCACCTCCGGTTCGACCGATTGGGGAATCACTACAGGGGCTACCACCTGTTTTTTTGAAACGGCAGGTGCCGCCGAAAACTCCGCACGGAACCGTTCTACCGAAGCGGTACGATTGTCGGGCATGATCTGCAAAGCGTTGATCAACGCTTCCACCGCATAAGCGGGCACCTGATCAGCAGGCAAGCTGGCCGGCAATACCGTATCTTGATTCATGCGGGCTTTGGCTTCGGCAGGATCTTTGCCGGAAATCACCCGATAAAACACCCCTGCTAAGGCATACACGTCGGTATGGGGGCCGATCTTACCGTCAAACCCGTACTGCTCGATTGCCGCATATCCGGCAAACAGCCCTGCGTTTAAGCTACCGCGTGAAGAGCGAAGCTCCCGACCGGCAAAACCGCTGAAACGAACCTTGCCGTCCCGCCCGATATACATGGTTTCGGGAGAGATTCCGCCGTGCACCACCCCTGCCGAATGCAGAGATTCCAAGGTAGAAGCCGCAGGCATCAACAACGTTCTGGTTTGCTCAAAGGTCAAGCGGTCGCCGTTACGATGCAAAAACTCACGCATGGTAATGCTTTCGGTGTATTCCGCAATGGCATAGGCCGTACCGTTCAGTTCAAAAATGTCGTAAATGGGGAACAACGCCGACAGGTCTCTCATACGAGCCAAGCTACGATTGACCTCCAAAAAGCTTGTCAAGCAACGGGCATAGTCCTCGGCGGATTCCGGCATGGGACGCACCGTTACGCTGTCAATGCGTTGGCACAAGCCACCGGGCAAGTACTCTCGAATCAACACCGCCGACTGCAATACGTTATCCCACCCGATATAGGTGACGCCTTCACCGTCGCAGGTCATCATTTTCCCGACCAAATAGCGATCCATCAACCAAGTTTTGACCGCCAAATACGGAGCGATTTGCAGACCGTCTTCATGATATCCGCAAAACGGGCAAATTTCATTTTCGCCCCGCTCTTTCATACATTGCATACACAAACGATTTACGTTAACCATGGTTACAACTTCCTTTTTTCAATCGAATAGCCCGGGTTAGTCAAACACCTTGCTCTTGCGCATAAACAAAATACCGCAGGTACCGGGGCCGCAATGGCAAGAAATAACACAACCGGCACGCGTTACCAGCACCTCTTTAAAATCTGCAATGGATTTAACCTTTTCCACCACAGCATCTATTTCCTCTTGAGGCATACCGGAATGGGTCACAAAGATCCGATCCAGGTCTACGTCGTCAATATTTGACAATTGTTCTTCAATATATTGAGAACGGCAGGCGGTGATTTTGCCGCGGTATTTTTTGCCGGTATCCATACGATCATCATACACTACGATCTGAGGCTTGATCTTTAACAAGTTGGCACCGAATTTGGCAACCGAAGAACAACGACCGCCGGCACACATATATTCCAAGGTATCTAACACAAACGAAACATCGGTATGATAAGCCAACTCCCCTATGGTTTGAGCGATCGTTTGAGCATCCATACCCTGTTGCGCCAATTCGGCAGCACGAATTGCCAACAACCCGATACCGGTAGACAACCGATGAGAATCCACGATAAATACGTTTTCCACCTCTTCGGCAGCCAAACGAGCGTTGCGTTGGGTGCAAGACAGAAACTCAGCCAAAGCAACGTGAACAACTACATAGCCTTCTTCGGTAAACTTACGGAAAAAGTCCTCGTATTCGCCAATGCTGGCCGCACTGGAATGTGCCAATTGGCCGCTCTTGGCATAATATTCATACAAATCCTCCGGCACCACATCAAGACCGTCACGGTACACCTTGCCGTCCATCTCAATCCCCAGCGGAACAACGTGAATGTTGTACCGTTCCAGCAACTCCGGAGTAAGATCAGCCGTACTGTCGGTGGTGATGATTACTTTGTTTTCCATATCATTACCTCACTTACAATTAATGATTTATAAAAGAGATTATAGCATTATAGCACAAAAACAAAATCCTGTCAACATTGCTTTGTGAAACTCCGATTTCGTGCATTCGTTCTTCTATTGTAATAGTCCCATTTCTCGCAATCAGCCAATATGTCCTACTATGACTTATTTCCAATTTTTTACCTTCACATTTGTAAAAAAACATCTTGACAAGACCGCCTTTTGCGGTTAATATAATTTTGTAGCATTATTTTTTCGTGCTAAAGTAAACTATATTTTTTTACGGAGGGTTTTACCATGACCAAAAAATTGATCTCTGTTTTGTTGGCTCTCGCTTTGGTTTTGACCTGCGGCATTGTTGCTTTTGCAGAAGACACCAGCAGCGGTACCACCGAAAGCAAAATCGAAGTCCTGTTCGACGCTAACAGCGGCGAAGGCACCATGGAAGCAATCGAAGTTGTAGACGGCACTATCACCGTTCCCGAATGCACCATGACCAAAAACCTTTA